>NZ_BAABRU010000024.1 GCF_039545135.1 Herpetosiphon gulosus
CGCCAACTAAGAGTGACTGAATCATCGTGTCATTGGCATTCAAGGCGGTGGCATCGCCCACGACAAACAACGCGATTTTGGCCGTGCTGGGCGTGCTGGTGCTGCCAGTGCTGGTTGGGGTCGCAGGTACGGGCGTGATGCTGGCGGGAATGCCGGTCGCGGTCGCCGTCGCAGGAGCAGCGGTTGCCGTGGCGCTATCAACCACGGTGAAATCGAGGGTGAAACTGCCGCCTTGGGTTCCCGTCGCATTCGCGCCGCTAAACGCGGTGACGACGAGTTGATGCTGGCCTGCGCTGGGAGTCCAGGCAGCATAATCGTTGCCCGTATTGCCCTGCAAGGCATACGGCGCACCACCCTCAATCCGATACGGCGCACCATCAAGGCTAAAGCGCACGCTGCCAACTGTGGCTGGGCTGGTGTTGGCGCGAATGTTGAGTCGCCGCGTGCCCAAGGCCACAAAATCGAGCACAGTTGGCGTGTCCATCGGATCAAAGCCGATAATCGCTTGGTCGGTATCAGCGTTGAATAAGGTGAGCGAAGTCACCGTAATCCCGCCAGCCGGGGTTGGCGTAGTAACCGTTGGTTCACTGGTGCTGGTTGGGGTGGCCGTCATGGGCATTGGTGTGCCATTGGGATCAAGCCACTGGCGCGTTTCAAGATTGAAACGTAGAACAACCGTGGTTGGATCGGCGACGGTGGCAAAATAAATCTGCGCATCATCCGTATGATGAATATATAAGGGTTCTATTGCGTGAGGAGTATCATAGCGTGCTGTAGCAACATCCTGTGTTTGGATCGTCTGCGTTTCAACCAGTATATATGATACGCTAGGGTCAGCATCTTTTGTATAGAGTACCAATTCATATCGGTATAGATTATCCACCATGAACCAACAATCATGGACGGTTATCGTTCGATTAGGAATATCAAAACATCCATAATGCCTCCCAATAACTCTTGGCACTGGTGACAAAAATGGGGTAAGAAGAGTACCATTGGCTTTTGAGGTAGCAATCGCTGCAAAATCAGGGCTGAGGGTGCGGGTTGGTCCACCAGCCGCGATTGTTGCTTCATAATATTCTGATTCCCGATTCCGATCAGCCCAGTAGGTTGCCTCAGCAACTGGTTCAAGGGTTGGGCTTTGCGCAAAGGTGGTTGCTTGCGCGTGCAGTGTTGCATTGATTGCATCAACCGTTTCAGTCGGATGGCTCGTGGCAGTTGCTAGAAAGCTTTGGGTATTGGAGTTTTGGCTTTGCACTTGTTCTTGATTACTTATTCTGCCGCACCCTGCAAGAAGCATAGCGAAACCAATGCGTAGTCCATACTTGATCCATGAATTAACCATTGTGTTTTCTCCCAACTTAAAAACCACAGTCTAGGTATGGTTCGCAGGCAATATCAGTGATAGGGTTGAGCTCGACTTGTGGGATAACTTGTGGATCGGGATCTACTTCCGGGGTTTTATTTAACCGCAGAAAATCGTATAACGCTTGCCAGCCATGGTTGGGTGTAAAGTTCGGGCAATAGGACTCATCAATAGTAGGAGTACTCGGATCGTCAGGGATGCACCCATAGTCAGCCCAAGTACTGTTAATTGAACAGAAACCAGTACTTGCACAATCGAGTGGATTTGGCAAGAGCGGCTCATAAGGAACAGGATCATCGCCACTACACCCTGATGCCCCACATTGCGTCATTACCCCTGCAAAATTCACAGGCTTGAAGGCTGGATTGGTATTCAAATAACGGCGCACATGAAACCATTCATAGGCATATGGTACATGGTAAATTTGGGGGATTGCTCGGGCAAAGGGTTGCTTAAAGGCCACATGATATACCCGTTGCATATGGACCTCATTGACCGTATCAGAACGAGGACAACTCTCACAGCTGCCAAAAAAATAATAGGGGATCATCGCCGCTTTAGGTTGTTGCCATTGATAGCCAGTAAACCCATCAAGCCATTGGCGTGTTTCTGGCTCATAACTTGTCCATTCGGCAGCCCCACCTGTATCAACATCATCGGCAAACGGGGTAAGATACTCCGCATCATAAGCCCCGGCAATTGACACATATTCTTCGGGTTTAATCGTGTTACCATCAAGGAATAGTGGAACTTGAAGATAATCATGATTGATCTCGGTGAGCATTTTTGACCATGCTACGCCATGGGCAAAGGTCAAATCAGGATTATCTTGCCATCCCGATGCTCCGTAAACAGCAGAATTTGATACACCTAAGGCAAGTGTTAATCTATCCTTGGGGGGCAACTCAGTATGTTCATTGCGAGAACATACATGTCCATCATAGGCGATAGATGGCCGTAAGTAGCCCTGAATAAAAGCCACAGTATTTTTTTTAATGTCTGAAATGCCTATTGTGGTATTAGTGATATTAATCCTAATAGGTTTGACTCCATACATTGGATTGGCAGCCGATCCTAGATTTCTTGGGCTTCCTAAAGCAAGGACTACAACCCCTTGGGCATTTGACCATTGGAAATAATCGCGAATAAAACATCCCAGTTCATGCATTCCCCCAGCGTCCGTTGACAGAACATAGTAACTTTTCGTAAATTGAGGCGGTGGCAGTGTCGCATTTATTGTACCAACCGTCGCATGTCCAAGAAATCCGGCACTATTAGCCCCAACTGAGCGTACCCCTACAACAACTCCATCCCCAGCCGCCTCAACCAGATCGATAATCCATTGCTCATAGTCCGATGAACCCTGCATTTCGTGTTGCTCAAGTACGGTACCATTTGGGTGGAGTGTAATCAAAAAGCCGCGTTGCACGCCAAGGGTGCGCGTCGCGCTACTCAGACCATTGGTGACCCCACCAACAAGCACCTGTCCCGTACTGAAGACGGTCAACGTATTAGCTCCCGTTGCGCTATAGGCGCTATTGATTGGGACTTCATCGCTCAAGCGTCGCAGGATGGGCAGCGCTCCGGCGGGTGTAATTGCGGCAACCCATAAACGAACTGCCGTATTATCTGCCGCATTGGTCACCGATTCATGCCAGGCAACCCATATGTTGCCACTGCTATCGATTGCCAATGGGCCGCCAATCCATGCCGTGCTGCTGCCGCTGGCAATGCGCTCATAGGCGGCTGGGCTAGGGTTGCTGGGCACGCGCTCATACACGATCTGCCACCCCGTCCCGACCCAGCGGCTTACACCTGCACTCGACGGATTGCTAAATCCACCACTGGTCACAGTCGCGCGTGAAAAACTGCCATAGAGAACGCCGTTGCTCGTGACGGCGAGATGGGTATAGGCGACAAGTGCGGTGGTGGTCGCGGTATGGGTTGTTGCACTGGGCGTAATTGTGCTCACAAACCCATTGCCACTTGGCAGGCTCCGCCAGGTCATCCACACCTGTTCAGCACTGGGATGGGCCACCAGATCATCGATCAGGCCATTCGCGCCACTCTCGACCAGCGGGACACTTGTGGCCGTAGCAAAGCGCACGATTTGGACAGGCTGCGGGTCACTGGAATCATAGGCACCGATGCCGACCACGATCATGCCGCCTGCGGTCACCGCCACCCGTGCCACTGTCCCCAGCGAACCAAGCAAGGTCGATGCAAGCGGCGTTTGGCCGTCGCTGCCAATCCGCCAGAGCACCGCCCCACTGTCGCCTGCTCCGGCAAGGTAATATTGACCATTGGGATGCCGCGCAAGGTTACTCACCGTGCGCAACCCAGCCCCAAACACGCGATTAATCGTCAGACTGGGGTCAAGCACCAAGGGTTGACTGGAGTCGTATGCGCCAAGCGCGAAACTCAGCGTGCCATCGGCTGCGAGCTGAAACGCCACAGGCACAAACACCCGATCCTCACCCAGATCTTGCCAGGCGATCGGAGCGCTTTCGGTGATGATGGTGGTTGGATTGACCTGAATCACCAACGATCCATCGTTAGCGATCTTCACATCCAAGGCATCGGGATAGCGCCAGCCAATCTGACTTGGGTCGGCTCCGGCGGCTACGAGATAGCTGCTTTTGAGCGTCGCCGAGGGTGTGACGGTATACTGCAAATCAATCTGGGGATAAATGGTGCGGGCCTGAATCTGTTGATATTGCGGTACATCGCTGCGCCAGCGGCTTGAATCAGGACTGCGATAATCCGAGACGGTTGTTCCCAGTGGCAGGCTCGATTCCCACGCGGCTGGCGATGCAGATCCTACCAACTCCATGGTCAAGGTGATTGGCTCAAGACTGCTGGTCAGTGGCGAGGAGAGCCGCAATTGCCAGCCCGACGGCAGCACCTGAAGGATGCCACCTGCCAACGCAGTTTCGTAGACAATATCGTTTGCTAACTGGCCGTGATTGGGCACAAAGCCCGTGCTATTCAGGACGACCGTTGGGGAGGGTGTCTCCGCACTGGTGGTTGCCAGTGCTGACGAAGCGACGGCTTCATTGGGGAAGGGTGCAGCCGCAACGTCGGGGATAGATCCGGCAGGAACTGCCAACCAACTGAGGTTACTTATCACGATTCCACACAGCAAAAAACGCCGCAGGGGCTGCGGCCAACGCGATCGGTCTCTCATGAGGGGATGTCCTCCATCAACACACTCAACGAATCATGGTTATCCTAGCACACCATCTCTCGACGCGTCAATCATGGTTGGAACCGCTATCAAACTGACGATTCATGATCGACCTCCGGCTCCTTCCGCGCTTATTTAGCCCTCCCCATAGGCATTCAGACCGAGTTGATCGACCCGTTCCGCCAATTCGGTCATCGTTGGTTGGGTGTAGCGGCTGGTGGTATTCAGATCCGTGTGACCAAGCAGGCGTGCCAGCCCGATTAAATCGCCAGGATGGGTGGCAAGGTAACGGCGGGCAAACGTATGGCGGAGTTGGTGTGGGGTCGCATCCGCAGGAACCAGATCGCGAGCGGCAGTGCGCCGAATTAATCCATGCAGCATGCCCCAACAGGCTGAGATGCTCATGCGCTGGCCTTTTTGACTCTGCCAGAGCGGAGTCGGCTGGGGAAAATTGTGGCATGCAGCCCAGACCGCAACGACGGCTTTGCGCGTTGGCGCAACATCGAACATCGGGGCGGCATAGGCAACCAGCGCGGCACAGGCAGATCCATTCAAGGGAATCCGGCGGGCTTTGTTGCCTTTGCCACTCCGAATCATGACCGCTCCCTGTTTCTCCCCAAGGGCAATATCCTGCCAATTGAGTGCCTGACATTCACCAATCCGCATCCCCGTTTGGATCATCAGTTGGAGCACGGCATAATCGCGCAGCGGATGACGACTTCGCTGGGCTTCCCGTAATAACGCATGCAGGGCCGTGTCGCTGAGATCATTCGGTTCACCACCCCGCTGCTGACGAATCCCTTTGAGCCGGGCCAGCGGATTGGCGGTGAGGGCGTGGTGCTCCACCAACCATGCACACCAGCGGCGCAAGGCGGTGAGATGCAGATTCACGGTTGCGGTGGCCATCGTGCGTTGGAGGTGCTGCCGATAGGTTCCAAAGGCAATCGGCGTACAATCCGCAGGGGTGATCGGACGGTGTTCTTGCTGGGCATACCACGCGAGAAAATGCTGGACAATCTGGCGATACCGCCTGACCGTGCGGGCCGCATGATCGGCAAGCACGAGATCCGTGAGCCATGTCGTGGTGAAATCGCGGAGGATCGGTGCAGCGACCGCCGCAGGCAAGTATTCTCGTTCGTTTTTTGCAGCACTGGGAGCGCCTCTCTGGGTGAAAAAACGGTCGATAGTGGGCAAAAACGCACGAGAATCCGTGTTCTCGTTCATTTTCACGTATACTCTATCACCGAGCCAGCCCAGAATCAACGGCTGCGGCTCGTATCCATGCCGATGAAAGGTGGAACCCATGCCGGATGCTGCCGAGACGATCACCGAAGTTCCTGGCGGAAAACGACGCGGTTACATTCTTGATGCCGATGCCATTGCTGCCATCTTCGCCCGACCACAGTTCTCCGCTGCGGAGCGTGACCAATATTTCACCATGAGTCATGCGGAGGAACAGTACTATGCCGACAACCGCGATGACCATACCAAGTTAGGGTTCTTACTCCAACTCGGCTACTTTCATGCCAAACAGCGCTTTTTTTCCTTTACCTTTGCCGATGTCTTACCCGATGCGTGGTATCTCTGCCAGCGCTATCAGCTGCAGAATGTCAATCCAGTTACCCAAGTCCCCTTGCATAGTGACACGATCACCCGGCAACGGGATGCGATTTGTGCGGTCAGTGGCTATCGCCGTACAACTGCTGTTGAGCGTGCCATGATTCAAACGCGGGCGGGAGACCTCGCACGGATTAGCAGTGACCCGCTGTATGTGTTCCGCGAAGTGATGCAGTATCTGAGTGATGAGCGCATCATTGGCCCCCGCTATACCGTCATGCAGAATTTGGTGAGCACGGCCTTAACCGCAGAACATGATCGACTCACCGCACTGCTGAAGACCCATCTAACCCCTGATGAGCGCGAACAACTAACCGCGTTACTCCACACTAATACAGGCCGTCGGCCCATCACGTGGCTTAAGCGTGATCCCAAAGACTTTAGTAAAACAGCCATGCAGGATGAACTTGCCCGTGGACAGATCCTCCAACCCTTAGCCGCGTGTGCCGCTCGCATTTTGCCAACCTTTGCGATTTCACAAGCGGCCATTGCCCACTATGCCTGGTTAGTCACCTATTACTCCTCAGGGCGACTTGAAGGGCTTGATGATGATGTCCAGCTCCTCTATCTGCTCTGTTTTGTGCATCGGCGCTACCATCGCCTCAATGATCACCTGATAACGTGCCTGCTCCAACTGGTCAAGCAGTATCATACCGAAGCCATCACTGCGATGCAGGAGCAAACGTCCGCCCTGCAATCGGCACTAACCAAAGATTTTCCAAAGGTTGGAAAAGTCCTGAAACTCTTGCTTCCACCGACCTATCCCCCCGAAACGCCACTCTCCATTGTGCACCATGCAGCCTTTGCTCACCTTTCCCCGGAGCGCCTTGCAGAACTCGCTGACTACCTCCTTGCCCGTGGAACCCTTGATGCTTCAGCGTTTTACTGGATGAAGATTGATACCCTCATGGCCCGCGCAAAACCACGGCTCCGTCCGCTCTTGATGGCCCTTGATATGGCGGCAACCCATCCTAATTCGCCACTCTTGGAAGCAGTCCGTGCTCTCCAAACCCATTTTACCGCAGGCCGACCACTCACCCGCGTCATGACCACGGATCTCCCATCGGGCTTTATGAATGACCACGACCAACGCGCGATAACCGTCGATGAAACCCAGGAATTCATCCGTGACCGCTATGAGTTTTTGCTGTATCGCTCCCTTCGCAAGGCGATTGAAGCGGGCGAACTGGTCTGTGCCGCGAGCATTCAATTTCGCAGTTTTGAAGACGATCTGATTCCTGACGCAGAGTGGGCCGATAAAACGGCGGTGCTGGAGCGCATTGCGGAACCGCGCTTGCTCGAACCGATTGATGCCCAGCTTGCAACGCTTAAGCAGGAATTAGAAGCCCGGATTCGCGCCGTCAACGCCCGCATTAAGGCGGGTAAAAATCCCCATGTGACCATCAAATCCGGCAAGAAACGCACCACGTGGTCTGTCCGCTATCCCCGCCCGCGTGATCCGATCAACCATGCCGTTTTTGATACCGTGCCGCAGGTCTCGATTACCAGTGTCCTGCAATTTGTGGAGGAACGGTGTCCATTTCTCCAAGCCTTTACCCATGTGTCGGGACGCTATCAAAAACCACCCACCGATGACCACATTATTCGCGCGTGTCTGGTGGCATGGGGAACCAACATGGGGGTTGGGCGGATGGGGACGATCTCGGATATCCCAACCCATGTGCTGACCCAAGCCTCAGAAAATTATCTCCGCCTAGAAACACTCCAGCACGCCAGTGATCACATTTGTAATGCCATGGCGGCAATGCCACGCTTTCGGCGGTTTGATCTGGGGGATCATGTCCACTCGAGCAGTGATGGGCAGAAATTTGAGACGCAACGGGTGACGTTCGGCGCACGGTACGGCCCAAAGTACTTTGGCCGCTCGAAGAAAGGGCGGGTCGCTTACTCGCTGGTCGCCAGCCATCTGCCGATCGCAGGACGGATGATCGGCGCACACGAGCATGAAAGTCATTATGTCTTTGATATCCTCAAACAGAATGCAACGGATGTTCGTCCGCGCGTCCATTCCACCGATACCCACGGGACGAATCACGTCAATTCCGCCCTTCTATACCTCTTTGGCTATCTCTTTGCACCACGCTATAAGAATCTCCCGCGCAAGGTTGCAACCAGTCTCTATGGATTCCAGCACCCGCGGCAGTATGGCGATGTCCTGCTGACACCAGTCCGCAAAATCAACACCGCGTTAATTCGTGCCGAATGGGACAACCTGCTCCGGATTTTTGCCTCATTGGCGCTGAAGACGACGAGCCAGCATATCATTGTCCGCAAACTGAGTTCGTATGCCCGCCGCAATAGCACCGCGCATGCGTTGTGGGAGCTTGACCGCATTATCACCAGTCTGTACCTCTTGGAGTATGTCGATTCGGCACCACTGCGCCAGCATGTCCAACGCGCCCTCAATCGTGGGGAACAGTATCATCATCTTCGGCGGGCGGTGTCCTACGCGAACATCGGCAAATTGCGGTTTACGACGGAAACCGATCAAGAATTGTGGAATGAATGCAGCCGTTTATTAGCCAACTGTATTCTTTTTTACAACATGACTGTACTCGATCGGTTATTAGCCCAAAAAGAAGCGGACGGTGATACCGTAAGTGCTGCTGCCATCGCGGAAATTGCGCCGATTGCCTGGCAACATATCAATTTTTATGGTCGTTACGAATTTGTGACGATCCCTGAGCGGATTGACTTGGAAGCACTCGTTGCAACCTTAGCACAACGTCAGTATCGACCAGAAAATGCTGAAAATAAAGAGAGGTAGCTCAAATGTACTGAAGTGGGAGTTTTTGAGGGAATTTACAGTTAAGCCCTTAATGGTCTTCAGGGGAACCTTTCGTGAGGGAACGGCGTTGCTCTTGCAATCAACTGATGACTATAGCTATGGAGCATGCACCTATGCGTTCGATAATCAATCTCCTCTTAATCGCCATCATGATGGGTGGGTGTGGAAGCACACCATCATCAACCACCCAGCCAACCAGTGCCCCTACGATCGGTGACGCAGCCGCATTAATTGGCTCACGCTGGAACGTGTTAACCATCAATGGGAAACCGTTGGTCGGCAGCAAGCCATTACCATTTGTGATTGAGTCCGCCAGTCAGGTATCAGGCGATGGCGGGTGTAATGGGTATGGTGGCGGCATCACGATCGACGGGACAAGCATGCAGATTGGCCCACTCGTCTCCACCCTGATGGCCTGTGTAGAACCGGGTATTCAAGACCAAGAAACCGCGCTGCATCAACAATTTGAGCGGGTTCGCAGCTATCAACATACGGCAACCCATTTAACCTTGCTTGATGCCGAGGGAACCGCCATCATCACCATGGTTCGGCAACCCACGCCATAAAGCCGCAGCCGCGGCGGCTGGATTGGTAGGAGGATGCTCGTCTGCCAAGGCATCAGGGGAGAGTTGTTCATTCATCACTGCCACCGTGCCGCTGGCAAACTCTGCCTGATTCGGGAACGAATCCTTTTATCCGGCAGGGTTTGCTAATCGTGGTCTTTCATGCCTCAGCCTCAGTAGTATAACGAACAAATGTTCGTTATACTACTGAGGCTGAGGCATGCTGTATTTTCGCTTTGGCTCGAACGGAGGATACATGGGACGCTTGACCTTCAGTAGCAACATCACCTTGGACGGGTGCATTGATCACCGGGAAGGAATCGCTGACGACGAGACCCACGCCTTCTTCACCCGACTTATGGACGAGGGTGGGGCGATGCTGTGGGGCCGTATTACCTACGAGATGATGGAAAGCTACTGGCCTTCAGTCGCCTGCGGCATCACGGATGCACCGCAGGCGATGCGTGAGTGGGCGATCAAGCTGGAGGCCAAGCCGAAGTATGTGGTGTCCTCAACTCGAACGGACTTCCCTTGGACCAACAGCCACCACATTACCGGCGATCTGCGCACGGTCGTCCAACAGCTCAAGGATGCGACCCCGAATGGTGTGCTTCTCGGGAGTGGCAGGCTCGCAACCGAACTTGATCGGCTGGATCTGATCGATGAGTACCAGTTCCTCGTCCACCCGATGATTGCTGGCCATGGTCCGACCTTGTACGCCAGCGGGCTGCCCACCACGCGACGGCTCGCGTTGATCTCGGCGACCCCACTCCGTTGCGGAGCGGTTGCCATGCACTACCAGCGTGCACGTTGAATCACTGCTGGTAAGCGCTCACGACCTGCGCTTACCAGCAGCCTTTGCGAGGATTGCGTGGAGCTTCCCGCGCATCAGCGCGACACACCCACATATCTTTTTAATACTCCTTAATACTACCGCCAAATTTCTGTGTTTCTTGACTTAACCCCAACAACGCCCGATCCGGCTCTAACACAATCCGAGGTTTAAACCCAACGGGCGTTGCATCGACCAATCGTGGTATCCCCGCCTGCAAGACCGTCTGCATCACCGTTGTAAGCTGTTGGAGCGCGAGGTGCATGCCGATACATTGGTGTGCGCCAATGCCAAAGGGGATATAGCTCAGGCGTGGCCGCGCCGCAGCTGCCTCGGGGGCAAATCGTGACGGATCGAACTGGGTTGGATTGGGATACCATTGGGGATTGCGCTGGATGATGAACGGACTAAAGCCGAGGGTTAATCCACTGGGCAATACCCCAAGCCCGGGCAGGTCAATTGGTGCAATCACCCGTCGGGTAAATACATACACAGGTGGGTAGAGGCGCAAGACTTCTGCGAGTGTTTGGGTGAGGAGCGCAGGTGGCGTCTCATCCGGGGCATGATCGATGGTATAGCGCAGCTGCTGTGTTATATCAGGCTCGGTTGCAAGGACATACCACGCCCACGTTAATGCGGCAGCCAGCGGCTCATGGCCAGCAATAAAGAAGGCCATTACCTGATCGCGGATGTCGGCATCGGTTAACGATACACCCTCACCCCGTGCGGCCTCAAGCACGTGGGAAATCAGATCATGGGGGGTTGGCTCATGGCGACGCAGCTGAATTAAGGGCAGCAGTGCCGCGTCAAGCGTCCGGCGGGCGGCGTGAAATCGGCGATGCCGTAACGTCGGAACCCAGCGTGGTGGGGTAACAACCTGGGTCATCGCATGATTGACCATCGCCGTCACCGCCGTCCATGCGGCCACGATTTGAGGCTGTGTGGCTAGATCACTGCCAAACAGGAGGCGATGATTCAGTCGCAAGGACAAATCCTGCATTGATGCATATACATCGTGGGGGGTGCGAGGCCACGCCGCGAGCCAGTGCTGGGTTTCGTTGCGAATTAACGCAGTATGCGCTGCGATGGTGCGCGGTTGAAATACCGGAGCCAATAATCGCCGTTGGATATGATGATCCGCGCCTTCGAGGGTCAGCAGGCTGTTGCCAACCACGGTTTGGAGCAGCGTCCGGAGACGAGTGGTTTTCTGCAACGCTGGGCTATGATCAACAAGCAGTGTCTGGATTAGCGCTGGATCGGCAACCATCAGGACGGGCTTGGAACCGAAATGAAACACGCCAACCGCGCCGCAGGTATCAAAGACCGCTTGAAAGAAGGCTAAACGATCACGGCGTAATGCCCCGACATTGCCAATGATGGGATAACGGGGCATGGATGGAATGGTCTGGAGCACGGTCGGTGTGGGCATTGCTCAAATTTCCCTACAAGTGAAAGACTACATATTCTACGAGATGCGTGTTTACGTATGAGGTATCATGCTCTGTTGTCGCTGCCAGCGACGAATAACTCGCGCAAACTGCATGATGTAGTCGATGGGATGCGTATTAAGCGCAGGAGTAGCGGGTCCAGAGGCTTGAATCGGCGCTTCTGGATAAATCGTGAGAATCCAATACATTTCTTCCACAGCACCATCACATGGTTTTGGAGCGTGACTTAAGATCAAATCGCGTGAATCAATAATATCGATCATAAGGCGTGTTCGATTATTGGCAAGTATATCAACAGCTCTCCGAACTTGGGGAGTCATGGCCATAAGCACCCTATGAACACGTTTAATTTCGTGTAGCTGATACTGTTCGTATTGCTGGCGTAACCATTGGGGGATACAGCGGCGATAGACAGCCTGTGGAATTCCAAACGAGAGGATCAGGAAAAGAATGGTCGCAGGCTTCACGCCATGATAACTCCATGCCAGCCATTGACGATAGCCTTCTCCATCAACGAAAACGAGTATGCTCACCACGATGACAGAAAGCGCCATAACACTCGAGCAGGTAAATCCAATGATACAAAAGAGCGCACGGATTTTGATTTCTAAAGCGGCAAATTGTTGAAAACATTGCCACCACCGATACATTAATCCCGCTGAAAGTGTTAGCATCAAGCTATAGCTCAGGATATGCGATGTAATATAGGCAAATGTGATTTGGATAGAGTCATTATCCATCAGCATACCCAAATTATCAACGCGCTGCGTATCAATGATAAATCCAATGCAGGTGATGGTAAGGGTTCCCCAAATAATAGGATGTGTCCGTAAATCAATAGGTACTGTTCGTTGGGTTAATCGTTCTGCCATCAAATAAAAATAGAGCATGCTCGTATGCATTGTTGCAACACGTATTCCATGATTCATCCAGGTCACAGGTTTTGGGACGGCGGCAATGGTTGAAATAACCATCAGGATGGTTCCAATAATTACTGGTGCAATGAGATACAGTGTTCCCTGTTCTCCCCGTCGGTAACGGCGATAGAGGGGGTAAATAAAGCACAGCAACATGAGCGGAATGCTTAAATAGCGAACTGTTAAGGGATCAATCCTAGTCATCTTAAACCAAACCCTCTTCTAGGCAGGAAAATCAACTAATCGCCGAATCGTTCCTTGGATGGGTTGTGATATGGTGGCAGTTGTAGGTTTTTCAAGCTTAAGTGAAATATCTTCTTTTATCCCAAGACTTACTAATACTTGGTAATGAGCCTTAGCATTTAGTGGTAATTTCCACGAGTACCGTTGGATTATCATAGCGAGAATAATCGTCAACTGCGTGATGGCAAGTCCTGATCCGATACACATTCGTGCGCCTGCCCCAAAAGGTAAATATTCATAGGGCGATGGGTTTATCGATTCCCAACGCAGTGGATCAAACCGCCTTGGCTCCTCATACAGGTCAGCCATCCGATGTGTTACGTAGGGGCTATAGCTTACTCGAGAACCTTCAGGAATATGATAGTCTCCAAGGAAGCAGTCCTCGGTTGTTAAGCGATGACTATAAATCGCTGGAGGCAAGAGCCGTAGGCTTTCCTTGATAATTGAGCCTAAATAAGGGAGTGATCGTACATGCAATGGTTCAATCGGAGATTGACCGCAAACCGATTGAATTTCGGCAATAACATTGTGCATAATCTCTGGATGCTGAGTCAGTAACAGCATTGTCCAGACTAAAGCATTGGTCGTCGTTTCGTAACTTGCAAGAAAGAGCGTTGCGACTTGGCCAACCAAATCAAGGAAGGATGGTGACTCATCGCTTGTTTTGGCACTACTAAGGAGAATACTCAGGACATCATTCGTATTCTTCGACGATTTTTGATGCATTAATGCAATAACATTCTGTTCAAGCACCGATGAAAATGCAAGCATCTTCGCGTATGGAAAAGGAAGCGTATTAATCGGAAATAAAATAGTGCTTGGACGAGTAATAAGTTGAAGCCATCGTTGGAAATCCTTCCCTATGGAAGATTGTACAATTGTTTTGTCAATACCAAAAAGGATTTTGTTCGCAATACCGATAGTTAATGACCGCATTTCTTCAACAATCCAAACACTCTCTTTCCTTTCCCACGAATCCAGCATTGATACCGTAAGGTTTACAATATCATGATGATACGATTCAATAGCCTGTTTGTGGAACGATGGCTGCATGAGCGATCGGTAATAGGTATGTTCATCCCCGTTCATCATAATCAAGCCATGACCTAACCGCTCAAGTGCAGAATTGGCGGGAGCCTTGAGAAACGGAACAACATGAAAAAGTTTGGGATTGCTTAAAATTTGATGATTAAATATTGGACCAAAGGCGAAGACCCTCCGTGTATCATGTGCAACCATTGCCGCAATATGACCAAAATGTGTGTATAAATCCATTACCGATTGCACACGATCCAGTGAAAATGCGAATCGTGTGCCAATATTGCCACCGATCCGAAGCGGCTTTGGGCCTGGAATATCGGTCTTTAATAGTGCTTTATTGTTTTGCGTCATTAGCGATATTCTCCGCCAAAATATGCCCATACCTTTTGGGTTGAATCGTCAATAATGGCTGCATCAAGACTTTCTACAATGAGTGTTTCTAATAAATTGGCAACCGACTCGCAGTACACGTTATTTAGTAGCGAGCCATCGCGAAACTGGGCATCAATTGGGCAATAATGCCGTTGAAATTGTGTTAATGTTTCGTAATGTAAAAGATGATGTCCTGCTAGCAAATGGCCAATTTCATGGGCAATCGTTGTGATACGAAGAAATGGATTGATACCAGCCCGAATGGCAATGTAATCAACATCGGCAAGGACAATCGAATAGCCATTCACCTCTGCACTTAATGATGCATGATTATGATCTTCAATCACAAGTGTTCGTTGTCTAAAGCATTGGGTATAGAGATATAACTCATCTAGTGAGAAGCGTTTTCCAAGAAAAGCATAAATACCGTCCATGATCTGTTTAACATCACGTTGAACGGCGCTATAGATAAATGAATGGTCATTATTGCTCATTACTTTCTTCATCCGTGCTAGTTTCTTCAGCAGCAATGGAATCAAGTAATTCAAAAAGTTTCTGCTGCGTCTCAGGGCTAAAGGTCTGGACACCACGTAAAAGCACCTTCGCAAAGCCTTGAGCTTGTGCGTTTGGCTGATGGTTAGGAGGAGTTAATTCAGGAAAAAAATACGAAGGAGAGACCTGAAAAAAACGACAAAGATGGAGCAATGTTAATCGACCTGGATTAACATTTCTGCCACTTCGCAGGAGTGATAATGTTGATTGATCGATTGCTCCATTGAGTGCCGTACTAACATCTGTGTTGGTATAGCGATCCCCATTAGGTTTACGATGTGTGTCAAAGAGGTCATTAATGAGATCCGCAAGTGTTTTCATAAACTACAGCCTTTCGCATAATGGGCTGTAGTATACCTTATTTTTGAATATAATCAAACGATTTTGACAACTCTCAATAACGTTATATAATAGCGTCTAACTAAACTCTTGGCTAGTACTATAATCCTAGAAGTGAATAGTCCTACTACTACATCACTATCATCCAATTCATCCCCCGTAGTATGAGATTCTTACCTTTATCTATCACGACTGATGGCATTAATTAACTCAAGAACTTTCTGTTTAACGTCAGTACTAATAGTAGTAAACAAGGTGTTAATAACTTCTGGACTGGATTGGACCTGATCTTCTCGCAATTCTGGAAAGAAGTAGGAGGCTGGAACTTTAAAAAATTGGCACAATGCCAGTATTGTCTCACGGCTTGGATTAGGGATTTTGCCTTTCCGAAGCCGAGATAGATGTGATTCTTGCAAGGATTGCTGCAATGCCTCGCATACTTCTTTATTGGTATATTCGCGTCCATCAGGTCTTGGATAGGTGCGAAATAGACCATTGATAAGATCTGCAATATTTTGTTCGCTCATCGCCACTCCATCTAATGAATATTAGTGCATTAAATTGACAAATATTCATCGGATATCTATAATAAAACTGGGGAATCCTAGTTATAGGTATAAATAATAACGGTTAACAAACAAGGAGCGTATATAGTACGCCCCGTAATTTATTGCACCTAAACAATAAAACGTCCCTGATCATACCATTAGTGGATACATTGATCAAAGCCTTGTCGCAGGCATAACAAACGCGATTCTGATAGAGGGGGCGCTATCAGAAAAAGTGGTACTTGCAAACTATTCCGAATGATGTATACTTGACCGAACGGTAATCCATACACAGCATCGAGAATGTTCTATGAGTACACTTTTATCAACAAAAGGCGCAGCCGAACGACTCGGTATTAGCCGTCGTCGTGTTATCTGTTTAATTACAGATCAACGACTACCTGCCATGAAAATTGGTCGTGAGTGGATTATTCAGGAGGCTGACCTTGCCTTGGTGGCCCATCGAAAAAATGGTGCACCACGCAAACAGGATCGGAAAGAAGCATCATAAAAACAATGGATATCATCGTAGTGATTATACGAGCCTGTTAGTCTTCCAGGCCATACCAGAAGGCTAAAAAAAGAAAAGAACGCGGGTGGCAGCCCATTGCGTTCTATTTCCATCGTATATCCGGCCCTTATCCAAGGGGCCTTTGCTATGTCTCAGTATACTTGATCTCATGAAAATGTCAAGCATACGAGGCATGGCATGGAGTTGTATACCCTATGCCATCAACCCATCCGAGCGGTGGGGCGGAGGTCATGCGCAATCCGTCATGGCTGGCCGCACCCGACCGATCGTATCTTTGGTTCCCAACCAAACTGGCGGAAACCCTCGCTCATGCCCCGCTGGCGTTAGGCATCTATGCCCTGATTGTGCGGCGCTGGCTCGTGAACCATACATCCGTTCCGCTTTCTGCGCTGGATATTCAAACCTATGACCCATCCCTAACCCGCGCCAAGATTCGCACGGCCTTCGACCAGCTCATCGCTGGCCACTGGCTGGCGATTCCGAATCCTCCACAGCACGGCTGCAAAATCGCCTATGTGCCAACATGGGGGCGGCAACGCGAGGGTGTGCGCCAGTGGGACACCACCCAATCCTTCAATCGAGGCCGCGTTGCCACCCATCGACTCGACCGCACCATCCTCGATACCTACCTTGGCCGCATCGAGCCACGCCAGCACGGCCAGCCCTTAATTACGCGCTATCTGACCACGCCAGCGCTCACGCTCACCGATGTGGGGGTGTATATGCTGCTCGTGGCGGGTGTGCCCCATCGTCACGCGACGGCCACCCTCCAGCGTCGTGGCTTATGTCAACAAAATGTGCCGCTGGCCATACCAACCATGATGGAGATCATGGCGCAGGGGACAATGAGTCTGCATGGCGCACAGCACTTGCAACTGCTGCCACGTGGCGGAATCATGCGACCCAGCGACCCTGATTCCCGGCCCAATCTTTTTTTTGTGGAACCGGACCTGGCGACGATCATGGTGACCACCATGGCGACCAACTTGGCGATGACGGACAGCGTGTCCGAGGACGGTTTTGAGGCATTAGGAAGCGAAAAAACAGCGGTTGCCTGTGAACAAAAGAACGTCACAGGCAGATCATGCAAAATAGGCAGAAGAAACCAACCACCGGAAAACACTCTGCATAGCATACAAAACGGTGGTGGAGTCTCTTTTTCTGATAGTACTAACGAACGACTAGAACGTGAACCCGAACAGGATGTTCTCGAACCCAAAACCAGAATCATTCCGGCGGCACGAAACATTATGTCAACTCCAGATACCCCGCAGGTTGCCCTCTTGCGGTCGCTGGCGATTCGGCCCAAGCAGGTGCTGGAATTTGCCGCTATCGATCTCGCCACGCTGGAAACCGTGGTGGCTGATGCTCGCCAGCGCTCGGGTATTCGGGATATTGGTGGGTGGGTGGTGAGTATCCTGCGGGATATTCAGAACCACGGCTGGGAGCCTGCGGCTGCCAAATGGCAGATCGATCAGCCATGTGATTTCGAGGCATCGCTCTCACGGTGGTACGCGTTCGTTGGGCAGGATGTGCCGTCCGATGGAGCTGCCGAGGACGCTGCCGAAGCCTGCATCGAATCCGCCCCGCCGCCCGTTGTGGTTGACTGGGCAACTCTTGAACCTTTACTTGACCCCACGGTCACGGATACGGCGCTCGCCGCTCAGGAGCCGCCGCACCGTCCGTTGTGGATACCTGCGGTGCTCTGGTTGCGGCTGCGTGCCTCGGTGCGGATGCTGTTGCTAGCCAGTCGCTGCGATGGACGCTCGATTACGGCAGGGGATGCTTGGCGACAGGCGCAATTAGCCCTCCCTGCCTATCGCACGGTGCTTCCGGCCTTCATACACGCCTGTGAAGCCCTGCGGGAGTAATGCTGATGGTGATCAATCCTGCGCCCCCTCGCGTGGGGACGGTGCGAGTGCTGCGGACGGCGCGGCCTCGTCGAACGGTGGAACGGGTGCTGGCGGTGATTCCAGCGACCCAGTGGTTGGATCGGGCCGTGTTTTGGCTGATGTACGATACCCAACTGCGGGTGTTGCCGCTGTGTCGGCTGACTGTAGCCGATGTCGATCTGGCCAGTCCGTTGCCGGTGGTGCGCTGTGGCGAGCGCTGGCGACTGCTGACGGAAGCCCCGACCGTGACCGCCCTGACCGCGTACCTGCCCCTGCGATCCGCATCATCCGACTTCCTCTTGACCCATGCGGAGCGACCCCTTGATTTCGCCTATCTTGACCAGCGCTGGCGGATGTACTGCCAACGGGCTGGTGTCACTTGCACCCTGCGCGAGCTGCGCGGCGGCTAGTTAGCCGTGACAATCTGACTTCGTTTGTGTGTCCCCGGCGTGATCCTCACGGTGGGGTTTTGTGTGCCGTTTTTTTGGATTCTGTAGGAGGTTGTTATGCATCGATGGCGTTGGGTTGGGATTGTTGGGATCGTGCTGGGGCTGCTCAGCCTGCTCCCCGCAGCGGCGATGGAATCACAGGATGACGTGCGGCCACTGGTCACGGTGGGGATGACGAGTCCCACGGCGGGGCAGGTGGTCACGACTCCGACCAGCACGGTGACCGGAACCGCAACAGCGGGGGCCGTGCTGACCGTGCGGCTCGATGGAACGGTCGTGGCAACGGTGACGGTCGATGGCACGGGTCAGTGGAGCGTGCCATTGACCGGACTTACGCAAGGCAATCACACGGTGACGGTCGAGGCCGTGGTCGAGCGGCCCAGTCGCTTGTATTGGGCGGCGATGCTCGATGGCCAGCGACCCGACACCCTGTATGTGACTGATCCGACCGTGAGCGCCACGCCGCTGGCGACGATCAGCGTTGGCTCGGATGCCGATGGGGTGACGGCGAGCCGCGACGGCTTGCGGGTCTATGTCTCGCATGAGCATGGGGTCGATGTGGTGGACACGACGACCAATACGGTGCTGACCACGATTGACCTTGCAGGCCACACCCACCTTGGCAGTATCCATCCGACGCGGAACGAGTTGTGGGTGGCGCAACGCGACCTCAACCGAATTGCGCGGGTGGACACGGCGACCAACACGGTGCTGGGCTTTGTGGCCTTGGCGGGTGAAAAGCCACATGATGTGGTGTTTGCCCCCGATGGCAGCCGCGCCTATAGCAGCAATATCGAGAACTCGATTAGTGTCATTGACGCAACCAGTGGCGCGGTGCTGAGTACGCTGCCCATCGGCAATAACAACCGTCGCTTGCTCATGAATCAGGATGGGTCACGGCTCTACGTTACCGCCTATGGGCAAAACGCGGTGGTGGTCATGGATACGAGTGTGCAGCCGCCCACGGTCGTGACCACGATTCCCCTTCAGTCTCCGGTCGAGGATCTGGTGTTCAACCCCGATTTCAGTCGCTTGTATGCCTCGCTCCCCGAAGCGTCGCCGCCGGTGATTGCGGTGATCGATCCCGCGACCAACGTGCGGGTAACCGCTGACACGATTCGTGGCAGTATGACCGATATTCGTGACCTGGCGATTGACCCATGGGGCACGGGCGAGCAGATCGTTGGTGGTAATGCAGGGTTCTCACAAGTCTATTCGCCGGTGACGCGCGGCCCCATTCCCGACCGCCAAACGACCGTGGCCGACAGTTTCCGCATTTACGACTCGGACTGGGCTCGCCAACGCGAAACCGCGACGGCCAGCGTGACGTTTGCGGTGGATCTGACCGCTGATGTCGGTGTCCATAAGACCCACGCAGGCGATTTTGTGGTGGGACAGGACGGGGTCTACACCATCGCGATCACCAATCACGGCCCGGCTGCCATGCCCGTGGGGACGGTGGTCGAGGACGTGGTTCCGACCGGACTGACCGTGGTCGCGGCGCAGGGAACGGGCTGGGCCTGTGCTGCCAGTGGCCAAACGGTGACCTGTAGCGCGACCGCTGCGTTGCCTGCCTTGGCAACCAGCACGGTCCAGATCACGGTGATTCCGCAGGCATCGGTGGGCGATAGTGTGATTAATCGGGCCTGTATCACGGCAGCAAACGATGCCAACCCGACCAATGACTGTGATGACGATCTGACGACGATTTTGCATCCATCGCTTGGTATCGTAAAGCGCTCGACTCCCCCCAATGGCACGGCGGTCGCCGCTGGCAATACGATTACCTATTTCCTTGATGTGACCAATACCGGAACCGCGCCCTTGACCGGAGTGACGGTGCGCGATGCGATTCCCGAGGCCACGGCATTCATCGCGGCTGATCCGGTGGTAGCTCCGGTGGATGGCGTGCTGACGTGGGTGATTGGCGATCTGGCGGTTGGCGCAACCCAGACCGTGCAATTTCAGGTGCGCGTGCTGCCGATCGGTACAACCGTCGCCATTCGCAACGTGGCACAGGCCGCGAGTGATCAGACCAGCGAGCAGGACTCGAACCTGCTGATTCACCCCTTCGACCCCACCAGTATCAGCCTCGTGTCCTTCGATGCCGTGATCATGGGCGGCATGGTCGATCTGCGTTGGGTGACGGGCAGTGAAGTGAATACGTTGGGCTTTCACCTGTATCGCAGCACGACCCCCAACCGCAATGAGGCCACGCGGGTCACGACCAGCCTGATTCCCTCGCAGGGAGCCACGGGCGGCAGCTACCACATGACCGATGTCAGTGTCGTCGCGCCGCTGGGCCAGTGGTCATATTGGCTGGAAGAAATCGAGTTGACTGGTCAAACGACCTGGTATGGCCCGGTGACGGTGCGGATGCATACGATCTATAGCCCCGCTGTGATGCGGTAGGAGAAGGAAACCCTCATGTTGAAACGTGTTGAAACAATCGCCTTTGTGAGTATCGTCGTGGTGGCGGTGGTGTTGGGCTTTGTGAAGCTGATGCCCGCGCAATCGAGTGCGGCGCAACAGCTGATGAGCCTTACGCCCTCACCCGAACCAACCGAACTGCCAACCGATGTCCCAACCGATGTGCCGAATCCAACCGCTACGCCACGGCCAACCGACGAGCCGCTGCCCACCAGCACGCCGAGCGATGGCGCGACCGTGACCCCGCGCCCAACCCGCCAGCCGTTGGAGGTTACGTCAACGCCGATTGACCTGACCGCCACCCCAACAACTCTCCCAACGGCAACCCCGAACGACGCAGCGACGGTCACGCCTGTTGCCGCCTTGCCCGATCTCGTGCTGGAGAAAACGGCCAACGTCCAAACGGTGGCCGTGGGGGATAGCCTGCGCTGGACGCTGACGGTGCAGAATCGCGGGTCAGTCCCAGCAGCCAATGTCCTTGTGCGCGATGTGCTCCCCGCCTTCTTTCGCGGTTTGCACGTCACGACGAGTTTGGGTGAGGCGACGCTGACCGATGGGATCGTGAGTGTCCAAATTGCGGAATTGTCTGCTGGACAAACAATCACGATTTGGATTGACGGCACGGTTGTCTCCCTCGACGGCCCCTTGACCAACCTTGCCCAAGCCTCGACCACGACGACCGAAACGACGACCGAGAACAACACCGCCTGGTCCACCGTGATCACGAAGGCGGCGGGTGTCGTCCAGCCAACTGCCACGCCCCGCCCTGTGGCCCAACGCACTTTTCCGGTGACCGCGAGCGATGATGCCGTGTCGGTCGCGGTTCCGGTCGGGCTGGTGGTGCTGGCCACGCTGGTGCTGGCGTGGATGCTCTGGCCGTCACGGAGGCTGGGATGAGCGCGGATATGACCATCCTGACCGATGCGGCACGCGGGGTGCTGCTGGGCTATACCACCGCCTATCCCCAGCCGCTGTATCTGGCGTGGCGCGCCGGACTGGTGGTGCAGCTGCTCCATCCGGCACTTGCCGATGCGACCACGCTGCTTCAGGCATTGATCCCGCGCGTGATGCAGCGCGATGGCGGTGGCGGCAGTAGTGCCGTCGTGCTGGCTCCGCAGGTCGTGGCCGAGGCGCTGCGCTATCTGCCGCAGCTGCACCTGGTCGATCTGGCCGATGTACCCGCCGAGGCTGCGGCCTTAGAAACGGTCTTGGTGGGACGGGGCACGGTCGTGATCGCGCTGCCAGTGGGCGTGGCCACAACGCAGCTCATGCGGCTGGTCTGGCCGTGGCTCACGACGGTGCTGGGCCGCATGCTCACCCCACCCTATTTGGTGACATGGGACGATCCGGCTCCGTTAATGATTACGCGAGCGACGGTGCAATTGGCCATCCATACCCGCCCCACCCCGCCCGTGATCGGAGCGCATGCCACGCTGGTGGCCGATGGGGACGGCTGGCTGCTGACGGTCGTGGGCGAACGCCACCCGCTGCGGCTCCGGCTCGATGCCCCATCGCTGGTGACGTTGCCAACGACCGCTGCTGTGCGGAGCCGACGGCGATGAGTGCGGCGCTGGACAGTGTGGTCGTGCTGTGGACGGTGGGCTGGGCGATGGTGGCCGTGCTTTCGCTACTGCTGCGGCGCTGGTTGGTTACACGGCTGGCAATGGGGGTGGTCACGCTGCCCCCGTCGCCCCTTGGCGCATGGTTGCCCATGCAGGATGCCGTGGCTCCGGTGCTTGGCCCATGGCTCGCGCAGGTTGGGGTTCCGCCGCTGCCGTTGGGGGAATGGTTGGCTGTTGATGGCTGTGATTGGTCACGGGCGATACCCGCTCAGATCGCCGTGACCCAAGGAGTGCATGATGCAGAGTGATATGACCCACCGATTGATCCACCTCGTCACCGTGCTGGTGGCGGTGGCCGGAATCGGGATGCTGAGCGGGGTCGGTTGGGTGGTCTGGTCGTTTGTCGCGACGACGCAGGCGGTGCAGGCGCGGCAGGCGGCATTGCCCCTATTGCCGAGTGTGCGGCCCGTGGTGGCAGCGACCGCGACCGTGGAGCCAACGCAGGCGGTGCTACCAACCGCGACCCCGCTGCCGACCGCGACCGCGACTCCCGTACCGACCGCCCTGCCGCTGCCGCCGCTCGATGCGCTGCGGATTCCGGCGATTAACCTCGCGCGGCCCGTGCTGCCCGCCCATTTTAGTGATGGGGTGTGGGATGTGCCGCAATACGCCGTTGGCCACCATGCCGACAGTGGCCAGCCGGGCGACGGAACCAACATTGTGCTCAATGGCCATGTGGGCGGCAGTGATCCGGTCTTTGCCGATTTGGCGCTGCTCCAGCCGGGCGATCTGCTCTGGCTCTATCGTGGCACGCTGGCCACGGCCTATGTGGTCAGTGACACCCTACGGATTCAGGTCGTGGGCGCTGCGCCGGACCAGGTGGGCGCGGAGGCGGAGCGGCTGCTGAGTCCAACCGATCACGAGCTGGTCACGCTGATTACCTGCTGGCCACCGACCGGGCCGAACGCCTTTGACCAACGCCTGATTGTCCGCGCCGTGCGGCAGGAGGGCCAGCCATGAGCTGGATCGTGACGATTGGCCTCACGGCGATGCAGGAGCAGCGGGTGCGCGAGACGGGCGGGATGGTGATCGCCACCAGCAATGTCTTTGCGGCGGAGTATCAGCTGCTGGCCTTGCTCGACGGTGATACACCGAATCCCGGCTTGGTGGTCTGTCGGGCGGTCGATGCGCATGGCGTGGCGACGTGGTTGCTGGGCGCGGCATTGGCGGTGCAGATGCAGGCCGGAACGCTCCAGCGCTGCGCGATGGCGGTGCTCGATGAAGATCTGGCGACGATTGTGCATACCCAACTCGTGCCGGGCTTGCAGGTCGTGACCCCGATCCTGCCGTCGGCGCTCACCCCACTCGTGCGCGATCTGCCCCTGCTCGGGGAGCCAACGGGGAGTACCGCGCATGCGGCGGCGACCTATCGGGCCTTGCGGCGCTCGTTGCCGTTGGTCTTGGATGCGCGGACGGCGGTGCAGCCGTCGGGATGGTCACTCGACGATGTGTTGACCGCGCTCTATCTCGTGTCAGGCCGCTTGTCCACCGTGCCCGAAGCCCTGCTTGATCGGCTCGTTGATGTGGGTGGCCTTGAGGGGTTCCGGCGGTGGTTGTTGCTGCAAGCACAGGAGGGTGGCTGGCGGAAAGATGAGCAACTGATTTTGTGCGGGCTGGCGCATGGGAAAACCTATAGCGAATTAAGCTATGATGTGGGACGGTCGCGGGAATGGATTAGCCGGATGGTACGGGGTCAGATGGCTCCGGCCTTAGCGGCCGTGTTGTAAGGAGGAAGCGATGGGACGACGATCATGGGTGCTGGGGGTGGTGCTGAGTGGCGTGTTGGTCGGCTGTGGTCAAGGGGATGCGACGGTGGTTGTGGAATCGGCGACCGTGCCAACGGTATCCCCCGTGCCGACGGTAGCATTGAGTGGGATGGCGGCGCTCAACGCGACCAGCACAACGGTGGCGGCGACGCATGCGCCGATCAAAACCGCGTTTGCGCTCGACGAACAGGCCACGGCTGCGGCCCAACCTGCCGAGCGGTATCTGACCCTGCGGGAAGCATTTGCACGCGGTGGCATTCGTGAGCGCGGCACAGCATGGGCCAGTGATGCCGTGCTGGTTGATGCGGGCATTGGCTACCGTGAAGAAGGCCGCGATCAGGAAGGGATGTTTGAAGCGATTGCGGCCAATGATGGCACGGCTCGCTGGTGGGCCTTTACGTTTGCCTCGGCACGGCTCAAGCAAACGCTCGTGATCCTGCTGCAAGATGGGGTGGTCACCCGCAGTTATGCCGATGAGCGCAGTTACCGCGATCTGTTTGTGGGCACAGCTCCCATTGACATTCCCCTGGAGTCGCAGCCCTTCCTTGATAGTGACCAAGTGCGCGTGCTCTTTCTCAATTTTGGCGACCTGTGGGAGACGATGGCCAGTCCGAACCACACCTTCCGCTTATCCAGTCTGCCCAACGACGAGGCGGCATGGCATCCGATCTATTGGTGGATGCAGGACACCTACGCCAATACCACGCTGCTTGACCCCATCACCGGAGCCACGATTGCGAGTGATCGGCAACAAAAGACGACCATGACTCCCCCCGCCAAAACCCTCATGCCGCTGGTGGCTGACCCCGTTCCCACGCTCCAACCGACCCCGACGCAGCCATGGACGGAAGCGGAAGCGGTGTCGGTCTTTTGGCCCACGCCACGGGCAGGCACATCGATGCGCGTGATCGGGTTGTATGCGAGCAATGGGGTGGATTATTGGATCTATCGCCAAGGACGCTGGGATGAATTATGGGGAGGGGACAAGGATCGGATTAATCTGTTACGGCTCGGCTTTCCGCTGGAGTTGGTTCCCTAAGCTCCGGTCAATGCAACAGGCCATGCCCCGATGGGCATGGCCTGTTTTTTTGTGTTGAGGGATACCTATCCCATCTACGGGTGATGTCTCTATAGGACTTTTCAGCTATACTCGGCGATGAGGATGAGTGATCCCCCAAACATATCCGATTCATGACTGAGAGAACCATCCAAAAAGACCCTTCTTTTGGTGCGGAGGAACGAATGGTCGCTCCTATCATTCAGGTGCAGTATGATCAGCTAGAAGCCGTGGCGGCTCGCTTTCAACGGGCAACGACCACAATCACCAGCCTGCGGCAGCAGCTCCAACGAACGGTTGCCCAGCTGCACCACGACTGGCATGGTGCTGCAGCAACGGCCTTTTTTCAGCAGTATCAGGGCGAGCTGCAACCCGCCCTTGATCGATTGATCGTGCTGCTGCAAACGGGTGGTACGGTGGTCATGGGGATTCATGCAGGTATGCAGGCGGCAGAAGCCGAGGCTGCCGCGCTCTTTACCGGCGATTTTGGCGATATTCTGTTAGGTGGACGAGGGGCCGCACTTGGTGCGGTGGCCGGACTCCGCGCGGCACCACCCGCGCCGCGTGTCGGGGTGCATGCCTTACCGGGCGGGCCACTCTACGATGGGAGTGGCAATCTCCGGCGGTTTGATCTGAGTCTTGCTGAGTTTGAGATGTTGACCGCATCCGAACGGATTGCATGGGTTGAGGCGCTTGAACGCCATGCTGGTACGCCCAATTGGTTCCATAATATTCAGGATATTATTACCTATTTTGACGAATCGCCGATTCTGGGGCATATGGGACCAGGCACGTGGGCCTCGTGGGCTGATGCTGGGGTGTTGGAGGCCATGCAAAATGGCTATCACGCGCATACCCTTAAGCGCGAAGGATTGCCACTTCCCGCTGGATTTAATGATTGTGCCGGAGCCGCACCCGCTTGGCAAGCCTTTTTTGATGCTCGCGCTCGGGGTGTTTCTGATGTTGAATCCCTTCCACTCTGGGCCTTGGCTGAACAACGCGGGGTTAATTATGGGGCGGATGCGGCCAACCTTCGTGCGGGCGTTCCCGTGCCCGGAACCGCAGCAGGCGACCTCATTCCTGACTTTGTGGCCTATGGCAATACCTATCGCTTTATTGCACGCCTTGAGGGTGGGGGGGAAACCTTTGTGCAAAGTTATGGCCCATGGGTTGGCGACCAGATCGGTGGCGGTATTGCCCATGATGTTGTTGATCCGTTCGCCTCGGCGGCGGGTCACCTGCCATGGATTGGGGCTGATGTCGAACGCGGCTTACGGGATGGCGCGGATTGGGCGGGATCGGGACTGGGGAGTGAGGCGGGCGATGCGGCGACTGTCCCGGGCTTTGGGAACTGGTTTTTTGATCCGCGCAGCACGGTTCCTTCGACTCCGGCCACGGTCCTACCGGGATTTGTGATCCCCGATGAACGCGGACCGACCTATTTCATGGCAAAGGCCACTGAGGCAGGGGCCATTCCGCCATTGCCGGGCATGACTCCGGCGGGTGGCCAGATGACGCTGTATAACGGCACGACCGTGCTGCCAAGCGGTGATGCGATCTTGCTAGACGGAACGATCATCGGGACGGATGGCACGATTACGAAACCGGGCGGTGGCCGGATTCCGCTGGCCGGAACACGGCTGAACCCTGATGGCAGTTATACCTTGAGTGATGGGACGCTGGCACGATGAAACGACGGGCGTTGCAGCTGCTGTGGCTCGCCCTCACGGGGCTGAGTCTTGGAACAGGATGTATGACCATGACGACGAGTGAGACGACGATTCTTCCCTATACCCCTCAACCCTTGCCGGAGGTGAATGGAACACCCGGTGAGTATAGCGGCTTGGCGTGGCTGGATCAGGGCTTAGTCGTGCAAGCCTCTGGACCAGCCCCCTCAACCCAACGCTTGATGTGGGTTGAACCATCAGGCACTATTGAAACGTCCTTGCCCATTGCCCATGATCCGGCCTATGCGATTAGCTTGCATTATCGTCCGCAGCGCTTGCCGAATGGGCAAGTTGGCTTTGTGATGGATGCGGGAATCCGGAATGAATCAGACGTGCTGGATGATGTCTATAGCTATGTCCAATTCGATCCATCAACCACGACGCTCACAACGTTAATCCCTCCTCCGTCCGATCCCGCTATCTTTGTACGAGGACGAGTGGTCTGGAATCCAGCTATGAATCGGGCACTGGTGACTGATGCCCAAGAATTAGGGTCGCGCTTCTACTGGTGGACTGCGGCAGATGGGTTTGTCCCGCTGGAGCTGGATGTGGCCGTAGCAGAGTATTTTGCGTGGTCGCCCGATGGCACGACGATTGCGATGTTTGGTAAACCACGGATCGGGTCTGGTGGCCCAACCAGTGCCTTATCCAGTCCGGCCAATCTCTATCTCATGGACGCGGATGCCGAGCATCGGCGGATCATCCTCACGGATGCCTATAGTATTGCTGGGTTGCAGTGGTCGCCTGATGGCCGATGGCTGGTGCTCATTGCCCGCCTTGACGGTGGCCGTACTGTCGTGTGGTTGCTCAATCCGAGCACGGGTGAACGCTTGCCGCTCACCCCACCGGGCCGCTATCAGTGGCCCGTATGGTCACCCGATGGCTCGCAGATTGCGTTTATTGCGTATGACCCGAAGAATACGGGAAAACCGGGCAATGATTCCGTGATCACGCTGGATGTGCCTGCTGAGGCTCGCTAAGGCAGGTATCGTGGTTCAATAAACAACAGGCCATGCCCCGATGGGCATGGCCTGTTTCGTTTTACGCAGCGCGATACTGCTGTTCCCACGCAGTGATGGCCTCTCGCAGCAGCACGAGATCGGCGGGAACCAGTGTGAGCACCGTGCCATTGCGGCGCAAGGCTAAGCCCCACGCGGTGGCAATCACGCCCAAAGGGCTGGCGGGCTGTGGGGTTCCCCAGTCGTCGGCGGTCGCTGCTACCTCGCCGAGCAACGCTTCGGCCATCGTATAGGCTTCCTCATCACCGACCAACTCTTCCTCGCGAATGATGGCCGCCAGTTGCAGGATGCGACTGACGTGGGCGAGGCGGACACGGCGCGATTGAACATTGACATCAACGGTGGTCATGGCTATCATCCTTCTGCGGGTGAGGTTTCGTTCTGGAATTCGTGGCCTCACCCGTGTACAGCCCTTTATCCCTTTTGCGAGGGATGAAGGGTTTATTTGTTGGCCGACACGCGGGCATGGATTTGGGCACGGACACACTGCTCATGGGCGGCAATCTGCTGGGCATCGGTGTGGCGACCTGCGAGCGTGGCGCGGAGCCAGTTGCGATTGAGCAGAATCAGGGTGGCGGTCAAGGCTTCAAGCGGGGTGGCGATGTATTGCTGGGGGAACGGCGCGGGCATCGGGCGGAGGTCGGTGATGTGAACGGCGAGGTGGAGGTCAGCTCCGAGCAAGGCCAAGGGCGGCGCTGGAACGTCGTCAAGATCCTGCAACCGGACGCGGTGTCCGGCCATGGTGGCATCGATTTCCTTCGGGAATGTGCCAAGCGATACACCATCAAGCATCGCTTCATAACGGTTTTGATCGGGCAGATAGCGGACGGTGGTGGATGGGCGTGGCATATGCGATACCTCGTACAAAGTGAGTATATTTATATATTACTGATGTTATGTAAAAATGTCAATATATATTTTTAAGATAATCTAAGCTTCTATGCTATAATGACACCATGCTATACTTGTGATGAGGTGCTGATGGCCATTCAGATCCGCTTACGCCAGCTGCTCAACGACCGTGATTTATCCATGTATGCGGTCGCCAAAGGGACAGGGTTGACCTATCCCACGATTTATAATTTGGCAACCAAGCCGATTGCCCGGATTGATATTGAAACGATTGATAAACTCTGTGCCTTTCTCCAGATCCAACCCGGTGATCTCTTTGTGTGGGTTGCTCAGGACCATGATGCCCAGCAGAACCGCGCATTGGATAGGATGGAGTAGTGGCGAATTGTGTATCCATGGGCGATGGAGGTGTCTATGACGGTCTCATTTGAAACATTAGTGCAAGTGCTGCCAACCTTAACAAAGCAGCAAAAACAAACCTTATTTGTCTTATTACAGGCTGAGCATGATCAGGATGCCCACTTGCATGCCTTGAATCAGCAGTTCTGGCGTGAGCCGACCTTAGAAGCACTTATTGCCGAGCAACGACCGCGTGTCATTCAATCATTAGATGACTTTGCGGCTCCTTGGTGGCCTGAGGATGAATCGGTCGAAGATTTTGAGGCGTTCTTAGCGGAGTCGCGTGCGTCTGAGGCTGCTCACGAATGACAGTGCTCATTGATACTAATGTGTTGTCGTATCTCTTTAAACGGGACACGCGAATGGTCGGCTATCAGGAACTCTTGGTTGGGCAAACGATTGCTATCTCGTTTATGACGCTAGCCGAGGTTTTTGAATGGACTGATCGGCATCAATGGGGTCGGGAACGGCGGGCTGCTTTAGCGGCACAGATGCAGGACTACGTCGTGATCCCCAGTTCGCCGATGTTGTGTGAACACTGGGCGACCATTCGTGGGAATCTACGACGCAAAGGACATCAGATCAGTCTATCGGATGCATGGATTGCCGCAACTGCCGTCGTGTATCGATTACCCTTGGTGACGCATAATGTGCGTGATTTTCGGATGGTTGAGCAGCTGACGCTGTATACAACGCTGGGAACATCATCAGATTCCTCAACTCCTGACCACGATTCGACGGAATCGCCATAAACCATTAAAATAAAAAGCCCCTTCCTAATCGGACTTTAGGAAGGGGAGAGTTCGTAGCGATGGCCGCTCAAACGCATCGCTACGAACGCCACGAGCAGTATAGCACAGGTTTACAACCTTGTACAGATAAACTAAAGCAAATCACTGCGGTGACCTGGACGACGACTTTGCAGATAGATTTCAAGATCTGCCTTCGTGGTGACCCAAATCCCCTCTTGTTTCGCAACATTTGCCTGCGCATGCGCTGCTAAGCGATTCCAGACCTCTGCCGGAACATGGTCTGGTTCGAACATGGTTGCTTTAAGCCGCTCGCGTCGAATTGCCTTATATAACGCATAATAGCTTACCCCACTCATGGCTGCTGCTTCTGAGAGCGTAATGTACTCATTCGGCGACGATTGAGCGTGATCGTCTGTCACCCGTTTGGCCCTCCTTCTGATAGATAGCGATAAGGTAAATTGTAGCAGTGCTCCCATAACGCTGATGCATTCGTTCCATACCGCTAAAACGACAACAAATGTTGTTGGTTTATTGTCGCTTTATTGTCGCTATCAGCATGGCATAGCGCTATAGCGTTAACGAAGCGACAATAAATATTGTTGGTTTATTGTCGCTTTGTTGTTGCTTTTTGCTTGATATCCGTGCATGATGTGTGAAAGCGACAATAAACATTGTCGCTTTATTCGCGCTTTATTGTTGCTTCGTTAACATTCCTCTGCTATACTAGCCATTGGCAGACAACAAATGTTGTTGGTTTATTGTCGCTTTGTTGTCGTTTTGATGCTGATTCGATGAAGGAGCATGCTATGACCTTGTTAGACCGCAAACGCGCAACGGTTTACGACCATGTGCGCGTGAGCCAACCCCTCCGCGATACCCACTACCAACTGCCTGCGTGGATCACGATTGCCGACCAACCCTACCTTGCGGTGGGTGATGACAATGGCAATGGGGCCAAAAAGATCGCGGTGTTGGATGACAAATCGCGCTTGATCACGACCCGCACGCCCACCGCCTATAAATTGGCCAAAGCGATTCGCGCTGGCCAAGGGGTGATCACCTATCGGGTCAATGGCGGCGATAGCTTCTGGATTGGCGATGATGCCTTGCGCTTTGATGGGGATGCGTTGCCCATCGGCGGCACGAGCCAACGCCTCTCCGATACCCGCCAGCGTGCGTTTAATGCGGCCTGTATGGTCGAAACCCTGATCAAAGCTCGCTATAAACCGGGGGTGTATCCCTTGGCAGTGGGCTTCGCCATCCCAAATGAAGAAATTGAGGCACGGGACAATGACAAAATGGGGGTGAATCCCGAGACACGGGCAGCCCTCAAGACCCATTTGAATGGGCAAACCTTTGTGGTGGAGCGCACAGATGCCTTGGGCGTGGTGACCAACTGGACGCTGCGCTATGAAAAGATCATTCCCCAAGCCCAATCGATCGGGACGTTGTATGCCTGGTCACGCACGGTCGATGGCTCGTTAGAGGCCGACGGGATTCGTCGTGTTTCCATTGTTGATATTGGTGGGGGTGATACCCAACTGACCGAAGTGGAGTTGAATCCCTACCGGATGAGTGCGGAACGCTTGGGCGCGGGAACGATTAGCATTGCGCGGGAGCTGGCGGCGAAGTTCCATCGGTTGCGCCTGAGTGATGCCCAAGCCCAATATGCGCTCGAAACCCAGCTCTTAGAAGAGTCTGGGCGGGAATTTCCGATTGAAAGTGAAGTCAATGCGGCGATTCAAAGTGCGGGGCAAGACTTGGTTGGCCGCATGCTGAAGGTGCTCCAGCAGCCGAGCGCCTACGTGATCATTACCGGGGGTGGGGTGAAACTCCAAGGGTTGCGACGCTTGATTGAAGAACGGGCGGAAGCATCGGGCAAAACGGCCCCCCGCAACTACACGATCATTGATCCCAGTGTGGCGGATATCCTGAATGCAACGGGGGCACTGCTGGCGGTGGTCTATGCGGCGGCCGGGAAAGGAGCCTAAGCATGGCGGTTCGTGTTAAGGGGATTCGCTGTACTGAGGATGATTTGGAGCGGAATCGGCTGTTGCGGGTGCATCGGGACGATGATGAGAGCGAATCGGAGTTGATGCTGAAAGCCATGCGCTTGGGGATTCGGATCTTATCAGCGGAGGCATGGGCAGCGGGCGAGGGTCAATATGGCGGGTATGATCCGCAGGTGTTGGCACAGCGGTTACAGGCCGATCTCTTGCCCGTACTGGAGTTTTTACTGCGTCAGGATGCACTGCCGGCCTTACTCCAAGGCCAAGGGATGCATTCGGCAGGTGTCGTTCCGATGGCATCTGCACCGACCCCGCCCCCTGCTGGTATTCAACGCGAAGCCAGTGGGGCGGTCTTGGCATTTAGTGGTGGGTTCTTGGATGATGACGAGTAGCTATTTGCGCGATTAAACGACAAGGGCGATGGTTGAAAACCATCGCCCTTGTCGTTTAATCGCAGGTTCTTATGCTGCGCTTGCGGTCGGCATCGCTGTTGGTGTTGGCATGAGTAAGCCTGCGGCATCACATACCAAACGGACATTGTTATACCCTGTTCCACCGACTGCATTGTACACTTCCCGACAAACAGCCCGTCGAGATGTTGCCCGTGCGGCGACTGCGAGAATCCGCCGTTGTTCGTCAGCGGGAACCAAGTGGGTCGCTACGGGAAGCGCTTCTGAGGGGTGTGTGACGCTCAATTGTTGTGTAGCGGTCTGTAGCGCTTCTGTCTGTGGCGAAAGCGCTTTTACCCCATTCTGATGCGCTATAGCGAGCATTGATGTCAGCAGATCATCGTGGACTTTTTGTGATGGCGCTACGCGATTGGGAAGGCATTCCATCAGATAGTCAAGGTCGCGATCATCGATTAAGGTTGTTCGTACATTGAGGGCTTGGTTGCCTTGCACAACACAAAAGACCCCCCCTGCTTGGTTGTTAGGAGATGGTAGGCTACTCGGAGCTACCACATGCAATGCATCGAGTTCATTGGTGGTCAATCCGACATTCGGTGCATCCTGTGATGGGCTGGGTTGGAATCCCGCCATAAATAAACTAATTTGACTTCGCCATTGGGTACTGAAGTTGCTGGCGGTTTGTGTTGCAATGATATAGCGTATCCCGAATGCCCGCGCTGCGGTCAGTTCTGCATTCAGCCATCCGGTGAGTTGACTTTTTCCAACTGTATTTTCAAGCAGTAATAACTCGCTAATAAATACCACGAGAAGCGGCAAATCTTTTCCGGTATATTTATCCCATTTGGTGACCCCTGCGTCTGCCAAAATCGCCCGACGGCGCTGCCGCTCAGCGGTTAACTTCATCATGGCCTGTTCAATATGTTCAGGGTCAGTGGCAAGAAGCCATGTATGCTCTTTCTTTTCCCATGCCAACCAATCCAGTCCTTTGCCATCAACAATGGCAAATTGGCATTGTTGTGGGGTTTTGGTAAGCGCTAATGAGAGCAACATTCCTAATGCGGCATTGTCTTTGCCGCTGTCGCTTTGTCCTGTCAAGAGGATGTGATTGACATCACGGACAAACTGCGCTGTTTGCAGGGTTGCCCCTTTAAAAGAAGAATACCAGCCTAAGGGGAACCGATAGGCATCAGTCCCTTTTCCTTGAAGTTCGTCGAGCAGGATGCGAGCTTCGCGTGGAGGATTGGCTAAAGCGCTCCCTGCCCCTGATAAAGGGGTTGGATCAAGGATTGGGGTTTGAATGACTGGTTGCTCGATCGGTTTATTGATATGGAGCGGTGGGGTCGATTGTAACCCTGCATTGGCCACAAGCACCCTAAGACTCTGGAGTTCGCGACGCATCTTCCAGATCGCTAAACCTCCCCAGAGGCCCATTGCAAGGAACAAAACACCAATCACAACCAATTCATTCATGCCCATAACTCCCATAGTTCACGTGTTGCCCACCGGGCCATTTTTTCAGGGGCGAAAGCAAAGACAAAGCTAATAATAATCGCAATACCATGAAGGGTCATGCCCGTACTAGGAATCTGCCATCCTGCACCTAAAGGAAGCATGCGCCCTGAGAGTGTCGTTGTCAATCCATGCCAGCTCGTCAAAATGTCCAACGCGAGGACGACGAGAAAAATAATGATACTGGCAGGTGCGACTCCGCGTTTTGGCATGAGCCATAGTTCAACGGCGGTGATAGCGAGTGGCAACGACCACCACCAGAGTGAGGTATTAATCGTTGTAATTGATCGCACCGCTTGTAAGGTGAAATAGCCCCCAGCTACCCATAAACCGATAGCAAGTACCAAACCTGCAAGACAGGCAATGGTGTAACCCAGTTTATCGTAAGCACTTTGGGCAAATGTTTTTGCCATCACCCGCGACTGTTTAGATGGTGTTCGTCGTGGTGCAGTAATAGGGGTGCTTGGACTAACACTTGATTCAACGACGCTGACTGGTGCTGCGGTTGTCGTAGCCGATGATGAGGCAGGCATAGGAATTGTTGCTACTGGTGTGGACTGTGTGCCTCGTTGGCCTGTAAGAATATTTTCCATACATCCTCGGATCTACTAGGCCGCGCTGGAGAGATATGATAGAATACGCGCGGCGTGATTGGGTTTGCAATTGCGCCCATAACCCCGAACGTGACCGCGTTGCGGGGTTTTTTCTATTTATAGTGACGTAAGCATAGCAGGTCAGTAAAATTTGGTCAATATGTTCTAAAATAAAACAATTGCATCAATAATTTGATGGTAGTTTGAATACTATTAACCAATTCATATTAAAGACAACAGGCCCGTGATCACCGAGATCACGGGCCTGTTGGCGTTTAGAACGGGAGCATGGTGTGCTGTGCCTGTGGTGGTGTCACCGTCGGCGGTTTGCGCAGGCGGTTGTTTTGCGTTTGACTCGCCGCCTAACGCGCTCGTTGAAGGTCAGCATGCGCCTTCCTCCGGATCAAGCGCAATTAGCGCGGCAGCGAGCACATGCTTGCAGAGTTGGCCTCCGCCATGGCTCCAAAATCCGCGACATTGGCAGGTAAAACCCTCGGTATGGTCGATGCCATTGGCCAGCGTGACGGTGTAGGCTTTTGACCCCTGCACCGTGAACGTGGTCGCAGCGCTGCGGGTCACCTGCTGTCCGAGGACGAGTACGACCGCCTCATAGAGTTGGCGGCGCGAACAATCCCCGGCAATCAGGAGTGCCTGTTGTACTCGAAAACACCAGCGGTCATCCGCTGTCGTGTCGCTCTGGAGCAAGCTCGCGAGCGGGCTGCTCGGCTGAATCGGTTTGAGGGCGGTGGCGGTGATTGAGGTTGGTGCAGCATAACTGGGCACAATCTCGTCACAGCGGGCCAAGAGCAGCGCCGCCGAACTATGCAGCGCTGGGGTGGGGGCGGCCATGGTGATCGCCGCCGCGAGTTGGCCGAAGTGGGTGAGCATGGCGGTTTGGATGACGGTCTGCATGGGGATTCCTTTCGATTAATGACTCCACGCAAGCCGTCGCTCGCGCATGCTGGTATAGCCGCCTTTACCGATGATGAGATGATCCAGTAGCTCGATCTCTAAGAGTTGACCTGCCTGAATGGCCTGCTTGGTGAGCAGGATGTCCTCGGGCGATGCCCACACCATCCCCGACGGGTGGTTGTGGGCAAGGATTATCGAGGCGGCATTGCGGCGCAGGGGTTCGCGAAACAGGTCAGCCATCCGGCAATAGGCGGTGTTGAGCGTTCCGACCACAACGGTGTGCATGCCGATGATGTGCGCGTGGGTTGAAAGCGAGATCACCCGCAGTTCTTCCTGTTCCAAGTGACTCATCTCCGCTTGGAGCAACGCTACGACCTGCATGGGTGTGGTGATCGGTTCGCCCGTCACGGCTTCGGCTAGTTTGGCGTGGCCCATCGCGAAGGCGGTGCGCAGCCGGATGGCATGGGCACGGCCAACGATGGGGGTTAACTCCTCCTCGGTCATGCGAGCGAGGGTATTCCACGACTGGTCAGCGGCCCGCCAGAGCGCGGCAGCCTGCGCCTGATCGCGAGCGGTTGGGCGGGTGGGATTGAACAGGTCAAGCAGGGTTGGAATGGCATCAATGGCCATGGATAGACTCCTTCACCGCTGGGGAGCAGCGGTGCGCTACTCCCCAGTTGGGGAAGAAGAATTAGGTTAGTTAGGAGGTTGAGAGCATCGTAGCCATGCGATTCCACTCATGGGGATCAAACAGCAGGCCGAGCAGTTCAACGGCTTCTGGTTCACGGCAATACTGGCGAATCGCGGCGGTTTGCTCGGTCGTCAGGATTGCCGTTCCCCACGCGAGGGTACAGAGCGCATCCAAGACCGGAATCGGGAGGATGGCTTTGTGATAGCCGTCGCGGTGCGGGCGGTGGTAAAACACCCCCGGCTCAATCGTGCCACGCTGCATGACGACCGTCAAGCAATCCGTGAGGTCGTTCAACAGGGTCATGCAGCGTTGCTGGCGGAGCGGCAGGGGATAGGTTCCCGCGCCAAAGAGATCCGCCTGCGACCAGCCCAAGGCTTCGGCACAATCACCGAGCACATCACGATTCCCAAAGGGGCGTGATCCCGCGCCAACGGTGAACTGCACGGCCCCGGTGTCGTCCATGGTGACGCGCACACCGAGCGAGAGTCGGTGGAGTAAGCGGCAGTGGGCCGCACGGATCACCACGATGGACGGAGCGGGGCCAGTGGCAAACGGGCTGCGAATGAAGCGCATGGTATCGGCATGAAGGAGCCGTTCGACAAAGTCGGCATCCGCTGGACATGGCTGCGCCGCGATCTGGTGAAAAAAACGGAATAACGGCGCTTCGGATGGTCGGGTGGGGCGACGTTTCGCCATGGATAGACTCCTTCGCCGCTGGGGAGCAGCGGCGAGCTACTCCCCAGTTGGGGAAGAAGAATCAGGATTGGTTAGCGCTGCAACCAGCGCATGAGCGTGCCAAGGCCATCATAGACATAATTGCCAATCACATCAGAGATGATCGGGGCAACGAGGATCTTGACGGCAACGAGGCTGGTGATCATGCGCAGGGTCTGGAGGCGCTGCTGGTTCCGTCGTCGTCGTCGAGCGCGATAGCTCCGGCGGTTGGGCCAGTGCTGATCATGGCGGCGGCGACGGTGGTGACGATGGGTATGGTGCTTCATCGGTCACCTGCCCATGGGCTAGGGTGGTTCGTCATGGTGCTGTCTCCCGTGCCATTCCGCCACGACGCGGAACAACACATGGTGGTGTCCCAAATCGTCGTGGGGGTATGACCAACGGATGCTTAGAGCACCATGGCGAACTGGTGGGCGACCTGCGTGGTGTGGCGGGTCGGGACATCGACGACGGTGAATAGGTCATCCCAACGAATGGGTTGCGCCGTGGTGTCGTCGATGATGGGTGGTGTTGGTTCAGCAGGCACGATCAGGCTGGGGCGTTCGGCCTCGGCCTTGATCGCGTGTCCGACGGTGCGGAATTGGTCACGCAGGACGCTGGCATCGTCCATCGGGCTGGCAGAGCGCAATTGCTTGGCCAACTCTTGGAGCAAGCTCATGCCCGGATCGAATTCCAGTAGGCCGCCCTCGCTGTCGTCACCACTTAACATGGTCGCGGCAGCGGCCTTGCGGCCCACAATCCCCAAGGCGCGGTGACTCATCGTGTGCTCGTAGCCCAAGAAGGTCACATCACAGCCCATGGTTTGGGTGGGGCGGAAGGCGCGGCGTTTGGCCTGAAAGAGGTCGTAGAGGCTATAGAGCGGCTCGACGACCACAATGCTGGGCCACGCGATCAAGTTGAGGCCGGTTTTGACCAAGCGCGGGTTACAAATCACGATATTCGTTCCCTGCTCCACCTGCTCGGTAAACCAGGCATTGCGCTCTCCCGGAGCCACGGTGGTGGCGCGGAGAATCGCAACCTTCAGCGTGGTCTGATGCCGCTCCATGGCAAGGGCCGTGACTTTTTCCGCCAAATCGACGGCAATGTCATCGTTGCCCGTATGCTCGGCAAACAGCAACACGCGCCGTCCTTGCTGGATCTGTGCTGCGCAATACCGCGCCAACCACGTATGGTGGGGCAGGATACGCTCCGCAGGCAGGTCGGGCGTGGTGACGGATTGATTGACCAGCAGCGAGCTGATGGTTTTGCGTCGCCATGGCTGGTAGGGCCATGACAAGGTGGCTTGGAGGTAGGCGGAGAGGGCATCGTAGCCGCCGTTGCCAATGATCGCTTTGCCCTCGTCCTCGATCTCCCGATACGGGGCCTGCATGTCCACGGGCAGTTTGAGCAGCACGACATCCTCACGGTAGTCGGGCAACTGAAAGCCCATGTCCTTGAGCAGGACGGTATAGGTGCAATTTTGGACGATGGTGATCAGGTCGGCGGTAATGCCAGCCCGTTCCTGGACCTCGGTGCTGGTGCGGGTTTTGCCGTCGTAATGGCCAGCGGTTGCCGAGCGCGTGATCTCCTTCTGCATCACATCGACGACCCCGACATCGCGCACAAAGGCGCTGCGGTTGTTCCAGCCCCAGCGATCCCGAATCACGGTGTTGCCAAGGCGGAGCAAGAGGTCGTAGAGGGTGGATGCCATGCCCCCGTAGGCGGTTCCGGTCATGCCGACCGTCGTGCGGCTGGCGGCGACCATGGCCCCAAAGGCATGGCCCAGTGCGGTGCGTGCCCCTTTGCATTCGTGCAGCTCATCATGGATGTAGAGATCGACGCGTTGGGGGTAGCGGCGCTGGATAAAGGAGGCCAAGGCCATCCGAGGATTCGAGCGCGGACGCTGGCCCCACGGAATGGCGCGACGGCCATGGGTATCGACAGCATAGGTCTGCCAGTCGTCGGACTGGAAGATCGGGAGTGTGCGATCCTGCACATTGTCACGTTCGCGGCACTGTTGGCCGAGTGGTTCCTGACAATGCGGACAGGTCACGGTGGCGAGGCCGCGCTGCTTGAGCTGTTTGGCATCGAGCACGGCTCCATCGGTTTTGCGTTGCAGCCAGCCACAGCGCGGGCATGCAAGGCCACCATAGCGCAGCAGCGGGATCGCCCGTTGGATAGTGCGGTCGGGTGCGGCTGCGTCGGCGGCAATGCGGCCTTCGGTGGTGGCTTTGGCCTGTTTGGCGAGGGCGCTGCGGGTATCGGCCTCGTGGACATTGCTGCCCCAGCGGGTGTCTACCCAGTCATCGCGGCGCATGAGCAACCCTTCGATGGTCGCAAGCGAGCCAAAGCGGGCATAGCGCTGTTGCATGGCTTCCGGCAATCCTTGCCAGTAACGGTGCAGGCGCTGGGCCGTGGAGTCGTAGTCGCGATCCTCCGCGCCAAGGACATAGCCTGACTCCAATTTCAATTTGGAGTTGGAGATAAAGCCGACGCGCGGCAGGGTGGGATGGACTTCGGCGGCGTGCATAAAGCGACTGACATCACTGGGTGATTCCAGAATATCCATCGCCCACGTGTCGCCGAGGAGTTGATCCCATTCGGCCCACCATGGGGGCAATTCGCCCGTGCCATGGGTGTAATAGGCGGCGACTTGTTCGGACGTGCCCACGAGGTGAATCGGGCCAGCAACGATGGTGGTAAAAGCAGATTTGGTGGTCATAGCAGGGACTCCTGTTGGTAGCGAGAACGCCCTGCGCTGACCATCCCCCACGGGATGGCCGCATGCGTGCGGTTCCCGTGAAAGAATCGGTGGTTTATTTGATGGATTGTTGGTGGAACCAATGGGCAATCGCAATGCCCATGGTGGACTTCCCGGCACCCATTTCTGCGTTCAGCAGCGTTCCTTTTGGACGCGTGCCCGTGCGCGGGTCGGGGGTGGTCAAGTAGCGGGTAATTCCGGCCACCACATGCTGTTGCATGGGCAGCAGGCCATTGTCATAGCCCGGCAACGTGCGACCATCTTTGCGTTTCAGCATGGCCAAGGTCGCGGCGGTCTCGGCATCCATATCGTAGGCATACACCGGCGGGGCAACCTCGGTGATGGCGGCGAGCAACGCCTCGGCGGTGGCCGGATCAGCCAGCAGTTTCTGGAGTCCAGCATCGCCTTCATAGCGGCGCACGCTGCCATCGGCCACATCGACCGCCATGACCACGGGGACTTGCCGCGTGATCTGGTGGGTGATGACCGTGACGGTATCGCCTGCCTCTTTGGTTTCGACCCAGACCGTTTGGTCTTCGGTCGTACTGCCTTTGATCAGATGGGGCCGACCGTCAATGACGATGGTCGCGCCGTTAATTTCCCCGGTGGCAATCCGTGCCGCCGCAGCGGTAGCGGAAAGTGGGCCGAGGGGGCGCAGATGGGCAACGCGCAGGGCATCAATGGCACTGCGGTAGGCGCGGGTGTTGGTGGCTCCGCCCGTCATGACCACATCGGTGGTGGCTTGGTCGGGCGTGCCAATCGTGGCATCCTCCCAGATCATGCTGGGACTGGTGGCCACGGGAATGGTGTAGCGCGGCGCGGCCTGCGGCGTTAATTCCGGCAACGGCTGCGCGAGCTGGGTGGTCAGGGTGATGATCTGGTCGCTCAATGCGTGGCCACTGCGGGCACGGCTGCGGCGAACGCCGATCACGATGGCCTCCCGCCAGCGCCGCAGGGCGGCAGGCAGGGCCAGAATGGTCAAATTGTCATAATGACGCGCGAGATGCTGGGTCACGGCAGGTTTGGCAAAAATATCCTGTGGGGTCACGAGGATCGCGATTCCACCGGGTTGCAGCCACGTGCCTTCCTCGATCACGCGGCGAAAGAACTGGAGTTCACTCCGTTCATCGCCAGCGGCTTGGGTGCCGAAGGGCGGATTGAGATAGACCAGTTGGATGCCATGGCGATTGGCACGCAGCCAGCGCACGGTGTCACAACTGGTGGTGTGTGGCGTAATCCCTCGGCAGACCGCAGCGCGTTCAGTATGCAATTCATTGAGATAGAGCTGATCGGCTGGAATACCCCATGCGCTGGCCAATTGCCATGCGGCTGCGCCTTCGCCTGCACACGGATCAGCGATCCGACAGGCGGTAGGATTGGCGGCGGTGACATAGGTGGCGAGCAGGGCAACGGCAGCGGGATCGAGCGCTTGAAAGCCATGATTGGCGGTATTGGCAAGACGGGCCATAACAACTCCTTGAAAACAAGGCATGACCCGACGACCCCCTGAGGCCGCAGATGCACTGCCTCAGTGAGATGACGAATTAAAGGGATGTGGCCTCGGTGGGCGACGCACCCCGTTTGCCGATGGTCGTGAAGGCCACGCCAGCGGTGGAGACAGGCGACTGCGTGACAATGGCGCGGATGATCCGTGCCCAGTCGGCAATCGCGGCTGTTTTGAGCCAATAGCCCCGACAGCCCCATGAGGGCAAGGGAACAATCAGCCGTTGGGTCAGGCCCAGCTGCCAGAGATCGTCCAGCCAGTGCGACTGGAGCGGCAGCGGGCAGGCCCGTTCAAGTTGCGCCCACAGGATGGCGTGGTTAGGAATCCCATCCATGCCCGTGAGGTGCAGACAATCCTCGCCCGCATGCGGGGTTAAGACCGAACGGTGGAGGATGGTGGTGGTGGCCAGTCGCGAGGACGGCAACGGCGTTTCATTGCGCAGCGTGCGGTATTGCTGCGACCCTGTGGCTTTGTGGGCGAGTTGCTTCCCGATCATGTGATAGGGCATGGTCTCGCCAAGGGCCATGGTGGGTGCAAACGATTGCTGCGGGAGCGTGATCGCGTGGCGTGACCCATCAAGGATCGAGGCCCACGCGGCGGCGCATTTGGCGCTACTGCCCACGACGGTTAAGGCTCCAATCGTGGGGATATCGCTGCCGGTTGGCAGGCAACTGGGGGGCACAACACACCAGGCAACCACGGGCACGGTTTCCCGCGAGGGAAGATCGAGCATAGCGTGGGGCAGGGTGTGGGGGCGACCCCGAAAGGGATTGGTGGCGGCGAGTGTTCGCGTCACATGGGTGGCGGTTGCGACCCATGGGGCATCGGGACACGCGAGGCCGTGAAGCAGAATGGCAGTCAGGATCGGGTCGTGGGCGGTTGGTTCCGCGCTGAAGTGACCGGAGCGTGACCGTTGGTGCATGGTGATCAGTGCCTGCTGAATCGCGTCGGCGCTGAGCGTTTGGGTGATGGAATCATCAGGATGGCGGTGACTGGTGATCGCGGCCTGCATGGCTTCGACCACGGGCAGTAAGCCCACAAAGACCGCATGGTTCATCAAGCGGTTGGGCGCGTGCATGGCAGTGGCAGCGGCGACGGCGGTGATGAACGGATCATCCCATTCCTCCTCGGTGAGGAGGGGCAATCGACGCAAGCGGGTGAAGGCGTGCCAAAAGCGGGGGGCTTCGGGCAGGAGGGCAAACAGGGACGACATGGTGACATCCTTTCGGATCACGAGGCCGTCCCTACGAGGAGCAGGCGCATCGTGATGATACGCCCGCAGGGGGCAACAGAACAGATTAATCGGCAGCGGGAGCTTCGTCAGCGTCGCTGCTGGTTTCGGTGGCTGGCTGGTCGGCTTCTGTCGGGACAACGCCCTTGGTGAGTCGATCATAGACCAGTTGATTAAGACGCGATTCGCCGTCGAGATAGGTGGGAGCATAGCCCACCAATTCGTCGTCAAGGTAGAGCGCGAAATCGCCCGTTGTGCGATCATACACAATGGTTTTACCCACCGGATTGATCAGCGGCACGAATGGGACGACGGGTTTGCGCGTGGTTTTCTTGGTTTTTTTGGTGCGGTGTTTGGTCGCGGCCATGGGGGTATCCTCCGGATGAGCGGTGGAAATGCCATGGCCCCCCGCGTTGGGAGCCAGAGGCATTCCCAACGGGGATTTGACAGAAACAACGATTAGGCGGCATCCGTGTCGGCAGTGCGCTGCGCATGGCGCTCACGCTGCTCCCGAATGCGGTGGTATTCGTAGCTACCCTGACGGTGCGCTAAATGGGCTTGGAGCTCCAAGGCCAGCATGGTCATATCGTCCACACTCAGGCGAATATCGGCAACGCTCGTCGGCTTGCCGATCGGGCTGATGCCACCCGTGTCGAGCAATTTGCCTGGTCCAATGCCAATGACAATCCGCCATGGCATGGTGGCAAACTGGCCGTTTTGTCCCGCGTCGAAGACGAATTTGAGGATGCGGGACTCCACCACGCCGTCGCGGCTACTGCCGCCGATGACCTCAAACAAGAAGCCGTCGGTTGGCGGGGTGACCGAATCGAGGATGCGGTGGATTAAGAGCCGGACTTTCGGTACAGGAAGATACGCGGAGAGCATGGGGATGACTTTTTTCCCATAGCCACCAATCGCGATTTTAATCTTGCCAATTGGCAAGGCGCAGATCGCGTAGGCATAACGGCTTTGGGTTACATGGCTCCAAATATCGTAGTCAGGGGTGTGGGTTTCGTGGGTGGTCATGGGGATGCTCCTCTTAAATAAGCATCGCCCAAGGATGGCCGATGCAAAACAACGGCCACCGTGCTGGTGGAATGACTTAATACTCAGTTTCCCGCCACATGCGCAGGATAACCCGCACCGGAACGCGCCGTTCGCGTCGCCAATTCCGCCAGAGGCAGAGCAGCAACGGCGTGCGCACCCAGTGGATGCGGATCGGAACCTGCAATTCGGCAGCAAGGCGTTCCCAGCGAGCACGCCAGGCACGGCGGAGGTTGGTCGCGTCAAGCACGACCCACTGACCGTCGAGCAGGGCGGTTTCCACGCGCATCTGGGCAATGGCCAAGACATCGCTATTCCGCGACTGGTCGGTGACATCGCCAAGCTCGGCGCGGATCGTATCGAGGGAAACGATGGTTGCGCCAAGGGCTGCAAGGCGGCGGGTGAGGGTACTCTTGCCGCTCGCGGGTAATCCAGCGAGCAGGAGGAGTGAGGGCTGTTCCATGAAAATCATCGGGTATCCCTCATTCCTACAGCGCTTTGACGACTGCCCCAGTGGTGGTGCAGCGAACTTCGAAGCGGAAGCAATTGCCGAGTTGAATATGGGCTGCGTGGGCAACTAAGGCTTCAACCGAGGAAGAGGTAAACGATGAGACACGTTCGCGACCGTGGCGGCCAATCAGGGCTAATGCGTACATCGGAGACTCCTTAAGAGAGAGATGCCGCCAGCGAGAGACGGCAATCGATAGAATCGAAAGACCGTCCCCCTGAAGGGAGACACAGCAGCGGGCAAACCAAAACCGGACATACGAAAAGAACCATCCGTGTAAACACGCATGGAATGGCGCATGGCCTGTTGGGAAAAACGTCAAGGAATGACGGAGAAAAAAGCGGACGGGTTGTCCACCGTGAAGCGCCGCAGGGAGAGGATGCAGCGGTGTCCCCCATTGATGCGTGATAAAACCTCTTGCATCAATGTTCGGTTTGCTATGGGTTGTTGAGGTGCGTGCGATGCGGGTTGGGCTTCGGCTGGATTATCAACCTGATTGTCGGGCGACTGGGCGGTGTTGGCGGCTGGCGGTTGGAATTGATTGTCAAAACGACGTTCCAACGGCGGGCGGCGTTCACAGCGGAGCGGCGCGAATGGTCAGTTTGAAAACCAGCGAAACCATGATCGGCATCACATGGGCGAGAGTATAGCAAGGGGCCATGGGCTTGTCAACTGGCAACTGCGACGGCGTAGTCGCCGCTCAGGTCGCCGTAGTGGTTGGCATACAACTGCTGGTGGAAGGTGACCATGCGCGTGATGATGCCCACCGGAATGGTCAACAGCGGTTGGTCTGCGAGGCTCGTACTGGTCTGGAGGAAGCGCTGGAGCGTTACCTGATAGTGCTGGGCGACCGTGTGGGTATTGGTGATCAGCTGATCAAGCACGCTGGGAATGGCCTGTTCGGCGGTGAGGTCGGCAAAGAGCAGATTGAACTCACGGAACGTGACATCCTTATGCAGACGATAGAAGTGGGTATCTCCGTCCGCCGCGCGGAGCAACCACGCCATCCATGACTCGGCAGGAGCGGGTGGGGTTGCCTGATACAGCGCATGGTAGGCCTGCGCGATGGAGTCGGGATCGGCCAGCATGAGGCTGGGGCCGCAATCGTTCAGGCAGCGCACCAAAAAACTCGCGTCGTTGATCAGGGCGTGCAGATGGGGATGGGTGGCGATTGCGTCTTGCTCGGTCGGGTCGTCGTGATAAATCTGGCCGTAGAGATTGACACAATAGTCGAGGGTCGGAATCACCAGCATGGTCGCGGTTTGGAGCCGGATCAGGTCGTCGAGGGAATGCGGTGCGGGGGTGGTGCAGAGCGTGTGCATGGCCGCGTAGCGATCCAGAATCCCCTGTCGAATGCGGGCGTTGGTGACCGGATGCTGAATCTGGGCCAGCATATCACGGCAGGCGAGGATATTGGCGGAGAGCGGAATCCATGCTTCGAGCTGCGCATCAGGACGGAAGGCATCGACCATCGCGCGGTACTGCGCAGCAGCGAGATGTTGATCGAGCCATGGGACGGTGGCGGTGATCTGTTGCAACGCACGGAGATCGATCGGCGCGGTGTCGGTCAGGACAGCAATGATCATGCGATTAAAGGCGGCGACGACGGGCGCATGCGGGGCATCGGTGAGGGCAAGGCCCATGGCGAGGTTATCCGAGATGACCTCATAGCGTTGATACAGCAAGAGCGAACTAAATTCGGCACACAGGTGATCCCAGTGGTCGCGGTCGGCGGTGGCAGGGCCATAGAGATAGGTAAAGAGCGATCCCATTTGGGTCAGGCTACTGAGGTGGAGGAAGGTGGTCAAGGCGGGGTTGGTGGGGTGGAGAATCCAGCGACAAAAGTCGGTGTACTGGCTGGGGGGCAGGCGTTGGAGGAACGTCCGATAGGAGACGAGGCAGCTTTGGAGTAAGGTCATGGAAGCATCCATGGGAATCCTCACGATCAGCAAGAACGGCAGGCAGGCAGGAGTGAGCATGGACAAAACGACTGACCATAGTATAGTCGGGAACGGGGCGGTGGTGCAACCGACCGGAGACGGATGCTGCACCACCGCCGCTGGATGCGGTGGCCACAGAAAGCACACGCGTGTGCCCACCGATGGGCAGGGATAGGTTATGACTGCGGAGAGCGGGCTTCGAGGTGCGCTTTCAAGAGGGCAAAATGCGCGGCGGTTTGGCGTTGCAGCACGCTGCGTAGGAGTGGGGCCGCGCGGCGCAGCCATCGCGGGATGAGGGTGATCGTGCTGTCCATGGTAAAGGTGGTCATGGGGCCATCGCTGGCAAAGGTATACTGCACGCGACAGTGCATGATGCCGTGCGACGTGATGGTAAAGGCCATCGCGTGATCGGGCGTGAAGGCGGTGACTTCGATTAATGATGAGAAGTGCAGGATACCAACGCTGGCGACTTGCTCATAGATCGCGCCAACCCCATGGCCACAGATCCGCCGTGATTCCTGGACCGGAGGCCACCAGTCGGGGTCATGCTCAAAATCCGTGATATAGGCAAAACAGGTTGCTTGCGGCAGGGCGATGGAACAATGAGCCTTAATCGGAAAGGGATGGTGCATACGAGCCTCCTCACGCCGAGCGAGCGGGAACGGAACCGTGGGTAGTATAGCCTACCCCTGCAACGCGGAGCAAGGTTAGGGTCAACTGGACGACTTGACGCATGGACTAGGATAAAGCCAGTGTTTGATAGGCAGGAGGATGATCATGCAACGCGAACCGATTCACTGGCAGCCGATCACGATGCTGCCGACCTTAGTGATGATGGCCAATGACGCGCTGGCTGAGGCGGAGGAGCAGCTGGAAAATATGCAGATTGCGGCGCAGCGCCCCGGTCTGCTCGATGCGGCCACGATTGATCGTGCGGTGGGGATTTATGAAGAACAGCGCCACTTTTTGACGATCTATGCGGAGCAGGGGCGGCGTTGGCAAGAACTCCATCCCACCGGAGCGACGCTGCGCCAGCTTGATGCATTGCTGGCCACCACCGCCAACGCGACCACGGTCAATGCTGAATTATTGGCGGTGTTGGCGCAGCTTCAATCTCTGCCCACGAGTCCGCAGGACGAGGATTGGTACACGACCGTGGGTGAGATTGCGATGGCCTTGGCCGATGGGCGCACGACTGAAGCGCTGGCATGGGCGGATGAAGCGCTAGAGACAGCAGGCTGGACGGCGCGGCAGCGAGCCGAGTTGTTGGGTTTGCGTGGCTTAGCGTGGGTGGACAATGGCGAGTTTGGTGAAGCTGAGCGGGATTATCGGGCGGCGCTCGCACTGTGGGCGATGTTGCCCGAGGACGCGGATAGGATTAAGCACATCAAAACGTGGGATTTGCTGATTCAAGCCTTGCTGCATCAGGAAGATTTCCCGCAGGCGACCGAGGCGGTAACAATCTTGGTGCAGCTGGTGGACACGCATAAGGATGGCCTGTTGACACAGCCGGATGGGCCACGACTCTGGACGACGACGGCCTATCATCGGGCCTTGGTGGCTGAGTTTTCGTTAGACTATTCGACGGCGGCAACGTGGTATGCGGAAGCGCAGCAGCGGTCACAGACGATTGCGCTTGCACCCGAGCATCCGCTGAATCGCCTGATTGCCGAAGGGATTGAGCGCGGTGGGCAAGGGTCGTGATACGCACATAGATGGGAGAATTGATGATGCAACGATGGCACTATCGACAGATAGCTGTGGGATTTTTGGTTGTGATTGTTATCGGTTTTTCATTGGGAAGCAGTGGGGACTTCGGGTTTGCGGAGTCACGAGCTATCCAATCGGTTACGACGCTTGAGACGAGTGATGCCAGCCTTGTGCCAACCGTCCTTCAGGTATTTGAGGGCCCTGATGGTGGTGCGCCGCCAGATACGGAGATTGCCGTCAGTGATCGTGCCATTGTCACCGCTGTTAATCATAAACTCAATGTCTTTAATAAACAGGATGGCCTTGAGGATATCCAAATCCTGTTTACAACATTTTTTCCCCAAGCTGGAGTAACGGGGCGAGATCCGTATGATCCACATATTGAATACGATGCGTACAATAAAAAATTTCTGATCGTGGTTGGTGCTAAAGAGTTGCCGGGAACGGATGGCTATATTGGCCTCATCGTTGGGCGCACAGCGTATCCAAGTAATCAGAGTGATTGGTGTGCAACAAAGGTGTATCTCCCCTCAGAGAATATTGAGATCTTTGTTGATTATCCCGGGATGAGTATCAATCCGATTACGGATTTGGTTTTTCTGACGGCAAATGTGTATGATACCCAAGGAACGGCTGATCGAGTTGATGATACGGCTTTAGGGGCACGGGTCATAAAAATGAAGCTGAGTGATGTCTATAGCTGTCCGTCATTTATCCCCTATAAGATTACTCCCCCAACACGCCTGCCCAATACGGTATGTGGGAATGCGGAATGCTTTGCTGAATCCTTGCATCCCGCCCAATGGCTTGATGGGTTTACCTCGCCGAACAGTTATTTGATGAGTCATTATCTTTCCACTACCGGACAGGGAACCAGTCTCTATTTGTGGAATCTTGAAAATACCTATGCGTCAGATCGTGAGATATTGCTGGATGAGGTGAGCTATGCCTATGAAAAAGCTCCCGGAATTCGGCAGATCAATGGGCAAACCCTCTTAATGGTGAACAGTCCGCTGATAAGTCATGCGTATCAGAAAAATGACACCATTTATGCCGTCCACGATGTCAAGCATCCAACCGCTGCAAATGCAGCGGTGGTGATCCATCAACGCCCACTTGATTTGAGCGTGCTCGGGACATCCCTCATTCGAAGTCACCCAACGCGCGATTATGCGTTTCAGGCGATGATGCTTGATCAGGCGAACCATGTCGCGGTGGGGTTTAGTCAAACCGATACAGCTGATCCGACGATTAATAATGCGATTATGCTCTCGGGAATAACCAACGATCGGATTATGGTTCAAGAAAGCCTTGCGAACCAACAGGCTGCGGGTGGTGCGCCGCGAGGTGGAGATTATAGTGATGCGTTTCTTGATCCGAATGGGATCGATATGTGGTTTATTAATGCCTATACCGGGCCAAATCGTGGGTGGCGGACGAAAATAATGCGCGTCAGTTTTTTTTCGACCCGGGTGTTTTTACCGTGGACGACCCGTTAATAAGGAGAGCATGATGAACCGATGGCGATGGCTGGGGCTGCTGGGGCTGCTGGGGCTGCTGGGGAGTCTTATCGCGTGTGGACGTTCTGAGGGAGGAAGCTCGACCGGGAGCCAACGCCCACCGAATGGTAAATTAATCACCGTGTATCCATCACCAGAACAACCGCGTCCAACCGCAACGCCTTATCAACCGATGCGGCAGGATACGGCACTGATTATTGATCTTCCCATTGCGGCGCTGCAACCAACCGTCTATCTCACCATGGATATCTCGCAAACGCTGCAATTTGCCTCATCAATGCGTGATACCCTGCTGGAATGGAATATGAAATTTGATCCGCTGGTGTGGGAGGCAACCGCGCAAGGAGTCCCGATTGTATCCGATGGGGTCATGCAGTCCGATCCACCAGCAACGATTCGTCTCGTGCCACAAACACGTGGGAGCACGAAAATGCGGATATTCCTGCGGTATGATCCATGTCGGGGATGTGAGACAGTATGGCGCGAGACGAACTATGAAATCACAATTCAGTAGCGTGATGCTGCGGTGAATGGCAGGGTGGTGCAGCGCAGCGTGCGGGTTTGTCTGTATTGTTTGCATCACCCTGAATGGCATGAGCGGCTTTATGGGTCTTGACGGTACTGGTAAACTGGACGCAAGAACCAAGAATAGCGTAATTAACTTGACGTAATCAAGAGAGGTATTCACACGATGGATGGGCATGGTCAGCAAGCCTTGGTGCAGCGCACACGGCAAGCAGCTTCCATCCAAAAAGTGGACACAGGGGAGTTCAACAAGACATAATCCTTGCGAAGGGATTGAAACGCCAACCAGTCCACTCATTGGTTGAGGGATTGATCAGGTTCAACAAGACATAATCCTTGCGAAGGGATTGAAACGTAATAATGGTTCTTTCCGATCGATCGAACGACTCTGTTCAACAAGACATAATCCTTGCGAAGGGATTGAAACCGATGAAGTTAGGATCTTCCTTGGTGATGGTGAGTTCAACAAGACATAATCCTTGCGAAGGGATTGAAACGAAGAGCAGATGTGAGGCAACGGCGGTGGTTAGTTGAGGTTCAACAAGACATAATCCTTGCGAAGGGATTGAAACACCTTCTTGGGGGGCGCGTGGCTGTCGCGTCCTCTGGTTCAACAAGACATAATCCTTGCGAAGGGATTGAAACCATTTGACCGCTCTCGCTGAAGATGGCCGATGTCTGGTTCAACAAGACATAATCCTTGCGAAGGGATTGAAACCATTTGACCGCTCTCGCTGAAGATGGCCGATGTCTGGTTCAACAAGACATAATCCTTGCGAAGGGATTGAAACCATTTGACCGCTC
>NZ_BAABRU010000025.1 GCF_039545135.1 Herpetosiphon gulosus
AAAGGTGCGATTTTGGCGATAAAAAATCCGCTGATGCAGCAGAGCATCGGAGCGGAGCACTGTCACCAAATTGTGTGATGTTGAGCAAACATCGTGCTGCCGGTCAACAGCCTGTGGATTCTACCACCGTTCGTCGTTTGTGTCAAACGAGTCGCTGTGGGCGTTTCGTTTCAGGTGTTGGTGTCGTGACTGATGTGTATCAGGCATGCGTTGACAGCTCGGGGATTCTACCGCAGATTGTGACCCTTGTCAAATTCCACGAACCTGACCGAAACCACGAAGAGCGCGAAGGTCGCGAAGCGAGAGCTTTGGGTTGCATCATCCTTTCGTTTATTCCTCGCCCACTACACGACGGCGGCGGGTACTCACAGCTGAGCCTTGGGATTGCAACAAAGCTATATCACGAATGATTGTGCGCCGACTGACCGCCAAGGCATCAGCTAAATCGTCGTCGGTTGGGGCGGCTCCAGCATCGTCGGCTTCATCAAGCAGGCGTTGCAAACGATGCATTCGTAATTCACTGCGATCATTAAAGCGATTATCCTCAGGCGCATGCAACGTCCAAATCACTTCAACCCGATCGGTGTGGCTCAGTGATTTACCCAAGGGCACATCGGAGCGAACTAACAACACTTTACGCTGAATATAGCCACCCTCAGAAAGCATTTGGGTACGACCATACACCCGCGTTAGGCGCATCCATAGGCCGGCCATCGAGCGAATCGCCCCAGCCAGCGGCGCGACGCGCTGTAATTGCAGCACCATGCCATGCAACTTAACATTGTTGATAAATGAATCACGTAGGGTTGGATCGCGGAAACGATTGGCCTGATTGTGAATTGAGCTGTAGGCATTTTGCAAATGAACTCGATCACCATAAACCCAAAACCGGGTGAAATGCAGCAATACATCGGCATAAAACAGCTCTTTGGGGTCGTACATAGCCTCGGCTTCGGCCAACATCGCTTGAGCTTCGGCAGCAAAACCACATAATTGCGCCGCTAAGGCATGCATCAAAATTGGTTGCAAAAATGCCGATCGCGCTTGTTGCCACATGGCTGTAGCCCGTCGCAACAAAGGTAAAGCTTGGTCGGGCCGATTGCGAAAAATCTCCATTGCGCCAATTGCTGAGAGCAGATATAAACCTGCGCCTTGTTGATGCGCCTGATCAAGCCAAGGCTGAACTTCTTGCACCACCGTTTCGGCTTGCTCAAAATCGCCAGCTTCTAAGGCCACCAAAATTGTGACGCTATGCGCAAAAAACGACCAATTGGAATTGGGCGGCATTTTGGAATCACGAAGCATCTGGCGAATGCGCTGGGTCGTCGCTTGGGCCATTTCAGTCAAGCCAAGCGCGGTTGTGATAAAAGTTGACATGAACAAACCCACACCCAAAAGCCAAATATCATCAAGCGCTTCGAGCAATTCAATCGCTTTGTTCATGGTGCTGAGAGCGGTTTCCCAATCGGCATAACTAATGCCAACTTCGCTCAAGACCCGCAGCACATTGCCGCGGGCTGGATACAAATAGGGGTGTAATTCGGTCAAAGTCAAGGCTTCGGCGGCAATCCGCTGGGCTATGCTGGTATCGCCCAGCATTCGGTAGGCAAAGGCTAACGAGCAGAGCGAAGCCACTAAGACTGTATCATCGTGGCTGCTACGGGCTAGGGCAACCGCCCGTTCAAGCAAGGGCAAACTGTTGCGTGGCTGGACTGCGGCACTACTAATTAAATGAAAACCATAGGTATTTAAAATGCGGGCTTCAACCGCAGGCAATTGCTGAGCTTGCGCCAAATCCAAGGCTTGTTCGGCAATGCTCGCCATTTCAGTTGGGTTAGAATCAACCGAAGAGAGCACAATCCGACTCTCATACACTTCGAGCAAGGCTGCTTGATCGCCCAAACTCAAGGCCAAGGTTTCTAGGCGTTCAACGTCGGCTCGCCAAACTTCTAGTTGGCCCAAAAATACTAAAACCCGCTGACGCAAGCGCAATAAGGTCAGTTCCAAACGACTATCAGTTGGCACTTGACGATACAATTCCAAAGCCCGATTGGCATAATCAAGCGCAGTCGTGTAGGCATAGGCTTGCAAGGCTTGTTCGCCCGCTTGTTGATAGGCTCCAATTGCCGCTACCCAGCGTTGCGCTCGCTCATAGGCCCACGCAATCGTTTCGGGCCGACACAACGGCTGTTGCTCAAAATAATTGGCGGCCTGCTGCACCGCTGCTTGGGATAACTCAAGCGCTAAACTTTGCTCAACCGCAACGGCAATCAGATCGTGGTAAAACTGAAACCCGGCATGGGTCTGCGCCACTAGCCGTGCATCTAAAAGATCAGGGATCGCATGATCAACCTCAGCACCTGCGACAAACCGCCAAGCCTCTAATGTCCAAGTGCGGCCCAAGGCATTCGCCGCCGCCAAAGCCCGATGGGCCAAAATCGGCAAAGCCTGCACCCGCTGAGCCACCAAGGCTTGAAACGAGTGCTCATGGGCAGCGCCACGATGTAATAATTGCTCTTGCAAAAAGAGTGGGTTGCCCGCAGTTAAGGCATGTAAAGCAGCAATTTCGGCCATGCTCGGAATCGGCACATGATTCGGCCACAAACGCCCCACCAGATGTTGAAAATCGTGCAGCGCCAAGCCATTTAACTTAACTGATTGAACTGGCAATTCTTGGCGCATACGGCGTAAGGCTTGCAGCATATGGCTCGATTCGCTGCCGCGATAGGCCAAGATCATCAATAAACGTGAGCGTAAGAGTGCCTGAATTTGGCTCGGCGACCATTGCAGCACATTAAATACAATCCGTTGCGCCCAATGCATATCATCAAGTACCAATAATAATGGTGCTTGCTGGGTCGCTGCGAGTAAAGCATTCAACAATGCCGCTGGCAAACTCGGACGATTGGCGTGATCATGCTGACTCAATTGGGGCAAATGTGGCACAAGCGCCGACAAACCAAGCCGTGTAATCGGATCAAATTGATCAAGCAGGCTTTGATCAAGAATTTGGGTCAGGGCTTGATCAAGTGGAGCATAGGGCGAATTGCCACCATTAATTTGGCCCGCACCCCAAGCCACCCGAAAACCACGCGCCTGAGCAGCTTGGCTCAATTCGTGCAATAAACGGGTTTTACCAATTCCAGCGGCTCCATCGAGCAACACCAAGCCACCACTATGACTCAAGGCAGCATCCAAGCCATCGAGCAACAACGAACGTTCATGCGTGCGTCCCACAAATGGTATTTTCTGCCAACTACCGCCAATCGTGGTTTGGCGTAACATTTGTTCAGCCCGAATTTGCTCGGCGAGGGCACTAGTTTCGGCAACTGGCTCAACGCCCAAATCATCAGCCAAACGTTCGCACAAATGACGATAGGCGGTTAATGCCAAGTGCGGGCGGCCAAGGCTTACGTGGCAACGCATCAGTAGCATACAAGCTTGTTCATCGAAGGGATCGAATACTTGCCAACGCTCAGCACTCGTTAGCGCCACAATATAATCGCCTTGGGCAAAGGCATGGTGGGCCAGTTTAGCAATCGTGGCAGCAAATAGTGCTTGCAAATCTGCGCGAGGGCCATCCAGCCATTCGGCATCAACATCAGGCAATAATTCATCACGATATAATTGACATGCCAATTGCCAATCGATGCTCTGATTACTTTGCGCCCCTTGCTGAAACGCTTGGAGATCGCACCAAATTGGGCCTAATTGCAAGCTTTGGGCATTTGCCAAGAGCCATTCATCACAACTTGGGTTATTTTGGCGTAGCCGATAGAGTGCCGCTGAGAGTGCGCGTCGTGCTTGTGGTTCGGGCAAATCGGGCCAAATTGTTGCCGCCAAACGTAGGCGGCTAAGGGGCTGCTGACGGTTTAAGACTAAAAAAACTAATAACGCGGCTAGCGGACCATTGCCAAGCGCAATCTGTTGGGTTTCATATTGGAGGCGCGGCGAGCCAAATAGGTAGAGCGAGCAATCGTGCATACGTCTATTGTAGTGGACATGTCTAGAGTGTTGGCGCGGCGTTGATGTCCAAAGCCTTTCTAAGCGAAAACAGTTGATCACTGGCAACAAAAGGTACAGGTTTTGGTAGATTATGTCATTCTATCAAGTAGGGTTAGGACTAATTGACTGTAGGAGGGAGCTAGATATGGTAGTATGATCAAAACTTAATCATTTGTTCGCAAATCATTCATTCTTTAAATATATCATCACAACTCAATCTGTTAGGTGGATTCATCCTAATTGACTATGCCTAGCAGCGGCGTATAATGGCAATAGACGGGTATTGCATTGGCGATACCATTCCTCAAGGAGGCTTGCAATGTCTTTAGGTGTACCAGAACTACTCATTATTTTAGCAATTGTGATTGTATTGTTTGGCGCTTCGCGGATTGGCGATCTTGGTGGGGCGATGGGCCGTGGCATTCGCGAGTTTCGCCGTGGTGTACGCGATGAAGATGCCACACCACCAACCGATGCTAGCAAAAACGAATCGAAATAACGGACTACTAACAATTGACATGCATCGTTGAGGCACGTAGCGCGTGCCTCACGTTGTTCTTACGGGGGGGCTATGACCGTTGCCCTGCGTTTCCTCGGGGTTCCTTCAATCCTCTACAATCAGCAAGCACAGTCGCTTCCCAGCAAAGCGGTAGCCCTCTTGGGGTATCTTGCAGCAACCATCCAACCTCAACGCCGCGAACATCTTCTGGCATTGCTGTGGGCTGAAAGTAGCGATGAAGCCGCCCGCAAAAATTTACGCAATACGCTGTGGACAATTCGACGCAGTTTAGGTGGTGAGATCATCTTAGCCGATGAGGATCGCTTGCGTTTGCATCCGGATTGTGTGGTTGATCTTTGGCAGTTACGCAGTTTGGCAGAAGGTGTTGTTTCACCAACCGTTGAGGGTTTGTTGCAGCTTGCCCAAGGGCCATTGCTCGATGGAGTCATGTTGCCCGACGCACCCGACTTTGATTTGTGGCTGGTGACCGAGCGCGAACAGGTGCATTTAACCACGATGCGCTTGTTTCAAACCGCGATCAGCAATTACCAAAAACAACAGCAATGGGTGCATGTATTAACTTTAGCCCGTGCCGCCCTACGCTTCGATCCGCTCTCTGAATCGTTGTATCAAGCAATTATCGAGGCCCATTGGCGACAAGGTGAACGCGCCGAGGCTTTGCGCCAATATGAGATGTTAGCCAATACGCTTCAGCGTGAGTTGGGGATCGATCCCTTACCTGAAACCCAAATGCTGCGCCAACGCATTTTGCAAACCAACCAACTGATTAGCGCAAACAGCTCACCAGAGCCAGCCAAGCCTGTGGTCGCAGCACCGATTGCCGAGCCAAAGCCGTTACTCAAGCCAATTAAACGTGCCGCTCCCCGCGCCGCGCCCTTTGTTGGGCGGCAATATGAGCAATTACTGCTTAACCAAGCCTTGATCCGTAGCAACGAACGCGGCTTGCAAGTGGTGCTGATCACTGGCGAAATTGGGGTTGGCAAATCGCGGCTCTGGCAGGAATGGGCGCAGCAATTGTCCGCCGATAGCACCATGTTGGCGATGCACTGCCTTGAATCGACCCAAAGCTTACCGTTTGCCCCGTTGACTGAGCTATTTGGCCAGCGTTTGTGCCTATCACGGCTTTTTTCGGGCGATTCAGCGGTTGAGCCAATGTGGTTGGCCGAGGTTGCGCGATTATTGCCGCAATTGCGTGGGCATATTCCCAATTTGCCGGAGCCGCCAGTTTTGCCCGCTGATGAAGAGCGGCGACGTATGTTTGAGGCATTTGCTCAATGTTTGCGGGCAGTCATGACCAATCATCTGGTGATTGGCATCGATGATTTGCACTGGGCCGACCAAGCAACCGCCGAATGGCTCGATTACGTCGTTGATCGCTTGCACGATTTGCCGATTGTACTGGTCGTAACCTATCGTTCGGAAGAGGCCAATGCCCGTTTACAACGCTTGGTTGTTGGTTGGCAGCGTGGCAGTTTGGTCACGCGCATCGAGGTTCCACGGCTCGATAGCAGCGAAGCACATGAACTTTTGAGCGCATTGGGCCATCCTAATCCTGATGATCAGACCTTGCTCGAACGCAGTGCGGGCAATCCATTATTTTTGCTCGAACTTTGCCGCACGGCTAATCCGGCTGATGTACCGCCGATGTTGGTCGATGTACTCAGTGCTCGTTTGGCACGGTTGCCCGAACGGGCAGCCCAAATTGTTCAAGCGGCAGCGGTGCTTGACCCCTTGTTTGGCTATCGCATCCTGCGCGAAACTGGCGGACGCTCCGATGAGGAAACCCTCGATGGGCTTGATGGGTTGCTCAATGCTGCCATTTTAAAAGAGCATGGCGATAGCTATACCTTCAGCCATCCTTTGGTTGCAACCGTCGTCCGCAATAGCCTAAGTCGTGCTCGCCGCAGCTTTTTACATCGCCGCGCCGCCCAAGCCTTGCAACACGAATATAGCGATCAACGGGCGATTGCCGGACGCTTGCTATTACACTATCGTGAGGCTGGCGAGGCCAAATTAGCTGCCACCTATGCCGACCAAGCTCTAGAGCACGCGCTTTCACTCGCAGCACCGAATGAGGCTGTGGCTTTTGGGCAACAGGCGGTTGAGCTTAATCCAACGCCTGAGCGCTATTGCCGACTCGGCGATGCCTTGGAGTGGAACAGCGAAGTGCCAGCGGCGCGTGAGGTTTATCATACGGCGCTGGCTCAATATCAAGCCCAAGCCAATTGGCTCCGAGTTGTGGCAGTGTGCACCAAACTTGGCCGTACCTATTTGGTCGTCGGCAGGCCTGAGGTGGTGATCGAATGGGCTGAACGAGGCTTGGCAATTTATCATCAGCATAAAATTGATGACCAACTGATCGAAGCCGATTTGCTGTTACTCTTGGCAATTAGCCAGCGTTTGGCGGGCTACCCATTAAATGTGGCCTACGAAAATATCCAAGCCGCCTTAGAGGTTGCTACCGCCCAGCAAAATCACTCGTTGATCGGGCGTTGTCAATTCGAGTTAGGCAATATTTTGGCGCAGCGCGGCGAAATTAAGGCGGCGGTCGAAACCTTTGCCTTGGCGATTGCCAGCACCGCCGCCACCAACGAGCAATATCAAATTATCTTGGGCTACAACAACGCTGCCTATAATGCCACCTTGATCGGCGATTTAGTCACGGCACATAGCCATATTCAAGCAGGTTTGCACCTAGCCGAACGCTTAGCCTTGCGCGTGCCATTGCAATATTTGTATAGCACCCGTGGCGAAATTGCCTTAGCCGAAAAGCATTGGGACGAAGCTGAAGAATGGTTTGAACGTGGAATTAGCGTGGCCCAAGCCAATGGCAATGCTGCCCAAGTTGCTAATTATCGGGCTAATTTGGGATTGGTTGCGCGTGGTCGTGGCGATCATGATCAAGCCTTGGTCTTGATGCGCACAGCGCTCAGCGAAGTTGAATTGCTGACTGCGCCATTTTTACAAACCCAAATCAACATTTGGCTAGCCGAAATTTGGCAAGAACGCCACGATTATTTAGCCGCCAATGCAGCTTTACAACGGGCACAACAGGCCGTCACACCCGAACAAGGCTTTTTGTATCAGCGCGTACAGCAATTGCAGCAACAACTTGGCAGCATGCAACTAGCAATGGCTCACCAGCGTTCTATTTAAAAAGGAGTTGCCATGGCCGATCAATCAGTGCCCTACAGCCATAGTGAATTGATTATTGCTCTAGAACGCGATGTTGCAAGCGTTAGTGGCACAATTTTGACCTTGACCCCTGAGCAATGTTTTGCCCATCCGGAAGGAGTTTGGTCGCCTGCCGAGAATGTGATCCATCTTCAGCAATTGACCAAAGTTTTGAGCTTGGCGTTTTATCTGCCACGGTTCACGCTTAGCACGCTGTTTGGCAAGCCCAAGCATCAATCGACTGACTATTTGACGATCAAAACTCGCTATCAAGCAGCAATTGCCAAGGGATTTAGCGCACCGGCCTATTCGATTCCAGCAAAACCCCAAGGTCCAATCAGTTTACAAGCACAACAAGCCTTGGTTGCACAATGGCAAAAACTCAATCAACAGCTGATCGAAACGCTTTTTCATTGGGATGAAGCAGCCCTTGATCAGTATCAATTACCACATCCCGCTTTGGGCAAATTAACCGTGCGTGAGATGTTATTTTTTATGCATACCCATACTGCGCATCATCTCAACGATCTTGCCAAATTGCGCCAAAGCCAAGTTATAAACGAATAGCTCCATTGCCTCACCCCCAGCCCCTCTCCCACTACGGCAGGCGAGGGGAGTTTAGATTTGTGGGTGAAGACTATGAATTAGCAGTTTTGCTTATACAGAAACTCGCGTTCCTAACAAGGGTAATGTTTCCCTTCGAACCACGGATTCGGTGGATTATCGGTGGATGAGTAGCTGCCACCAATTGAGCTTTAGGGGGTACAGGAGGATGAAAACACCCTGTGTTTCCCTCCAGCGGAGGGACGGAAGGGTGGCGAAGGATTCAAATTCACAAATACTATGAGAATCTATAAGCTCTGCATACGCTTGTGACAATCATTGACATAGAACAAAAGTTCTACTATAATTTTCTTCAGTGGTAAACGAGCATGTACGTTTAGCCTGAGGAGGCATTATGGCGGTCACAAGTCGTAATTTACGCACAAATTATCCACGCCAATCGATGGGGCGGCGACTTGTCCGAGTTACAGCCCCACAACAAGCGCTGCGGCGCAGCCAAACGCAACAACCAACAACGACGCTGCCCGCAATTTGGATCAATCGGTTGCTTTGGGCTGGCGTAGTGGTACTTTTAGCCCTACTTTTAGGCACACTCAGCGGTATTTTTGGGGTCTGGATTGACGATTTGCGCTATGGACGACCACGCGTTTCGCACCTAGTTGCCAATGTCGGCCACGAAAGCGCCCAAGCCTTACCCAGCGAATTTATGGCGATCAATTTGAATCGGCGGGTGGTTGTGTTAGAATTCCCTGGAGGCGATGCAAGCAAAGCTCGCACGCTAATTGGCCCATATCTCTTTGGCGCAGGCGAAGATCTGACCCCCATCACCCTTTCGACCCACGATCTGAACAACGATGCCCGTCCGGAGTTATTGGTCAACATCAAAAATGAACAACTAATTTATATCAACCAAGCCGATGGCTTTCGGATGATCACTGCTGAGGAACAAGCGAGTTTGTTAAACCAGCAACAATGAGTGGTGTCCGTGCCAGGAGAACCCATCCATGTTATATGGTTTTGATGATTTTTCATCGCGACGACGCACCCTCTTCTTGATTGCGCTGGCGGCTGCTTTGGTCTGGATGATCTTGCAGTTTCGGGGGCGAAGCAACGCTTTTTATAGCTCAATGAGTGCTCCAGGCCGACCTGCTCAATCTGCTAGTGGCAATCTTGCTGGCTCGTTTGGGGCCATCAACGGCGATAGTATTATTGGTGTGCCAACCATTTCTGCTGCAAAAATCGATCAGGTGCTCAGTTCTTACAATTCTCCAGCAACTGGCAAGGGCCAAGTGATTTATGATATGGGTATCAAGTATGGCATCGATCCAGCCTACTGTTTAGCCTTTTTCATTCACGAATCGACCGCTGGGACACAGGGGGTTGCCCGGGTCACTCAATCGATTGGCAATATTCGCACCACCCCCGGCTATGAAGATTACCAAGGCTATCGTAAATACCCAAGCTGGGATGAAGGCATTGAAGATTGGTACAAACTGATTCGCAATTTATATATCGACGAATGGCAACTGACAACAATTCAAGATATTATTCCAGTGTATGCGCCGCCAGTTGAAAACGACACTAACCATTATGTCGAAACGGTGCGCACATTGGTCAACTCATGGAGAGCAGCAGGTTCATGAATTGGTATGATTTGAGCGATTATGGCAATAACTATAAACGTGGTGCAGTCGCCCTCGGCTTGATTGTGGTGCTCTTTTTGTTGCTCAATCGTCCTACTACGCCCACGATCAGCGCTTGGCGCGGCGAAAATCCCAGTGTCGCGGGCCTCTCTGGCGCAGCAATTCAGGTTGGTCAAGGCGATACCTTGGTCGCGCCACCTGGCATTTCGAGCGATCAGCCATGGGGCAATCCTGTTGCCGCCAATCGGGTAGTAATGACCCAAGGCTATGGGGTTGGCTCACACGCTCCCGCCGAAGTTTGGGGCGCAATCGATCTAGCGGTTGATGGCAATGGCGATGGGTTAGCTGATCCGGCTGGTTCGGTTGGCGCTCCGGTTCGCGCGACCATGAGCGGCTATATCGATATTACTGCCGATTCATGGCCAGCAGGCAACCACGTTTGGGTTATCGGCAACGAATATAAAACTGGCTACGCCCACCTCTCTGAGTTCAAAGTGCAAGATGGCGATTATGTTGAACGGGGCACGATTATAGGACTCATGGGTTCGACTGGTTCATCAAGTGGTCCACACCTAGACTACCAAATTTGGCATAATGGGGTTAACCAAAATCCCCTCAACTACCACCCGTTACCGTAATGTTTTTCAGCCTAAAATAGACTATCCTAAAAGCATGAATCGTTTGCGCTGATTCATGCTTTTCTTTTGCTCAATTCCCTGATTAATCTAGCATCCGAGGCACTATGGCTCTAGCAACGCCCACGCCCCAACAGTCGCTGGTTGAGCGAATTCGACTTTTGGTGATTGCCCAAACCGTTATGGTTGGCTTAATTGGCATCGCCACTTGGTTTTTGGTCGAAATTCCCAAGGAGCGGGCGGGAGTTGCACTGGGCCTAGCGCTCGTTACGACCATCAATGTATTTCTCTATCTATTGCGCAACTCGCGTCATGCTCCACGCATCGTCGTGGTCAATTTCTTGTTGATCGTCGGGGTAATTGTGCTGACCGATGCGACTGGCGCACAATTATCGGGCATGAATTGGACGCTGTATCTAATTTGGCCTGCCTTGACCATGTTGGTGCTGCGCGAATTACGCTATGTGCTGGTGGTTAGTGTCGTTACCCTAGCAGCCTTAATTACCTTCCCTTTGCTCGAAATTTATGGGGTGATTCCGCTAGAGTTGGTGATTCCCGCTCCGATGTTGCTGTTGAAATTAATTATTTTTGTGGTAGTTTTTTTGATTTTGACTTCCATGATGATCGTGATTGGCTTAGCCGATCAGCGTAGTCAAAAAGTGCTAGCCGAACATACGGCAGTAATCACCAACCAACAAGCTGAATTAGCTCAGGCCAATCAATCACTACAAGCTGGTAACCAACAATTACAAGCCTTAGCTCAACGCCAAGAAAGCTTGCTCAATCAAATTCAACTGCTCGAAGCGCCGATTATTCGCTTGGGCAATAATGCAATTCTGCTGCCAATTACTGGCATGCTCGATCAACAACGAATTAGTCATATTCGTAGTGCAGTCCTACAGCAAATTTATCAATTACGAGCGCAGCACTTAATTCTCGATATGACTGGCGCATTATTGCCCGATGCTAGTGTACTGCCCAATTTTGCCGATATGCTGGCAGCGATTAAGCTCTTGGGCTGCGAAATGCGGGTTACCGGCATGACCAGCGAGATTGTGCAGCAATTGGTCTTTACCGATGTCGATTTGCGCATTTTTGGCAAGACTGGTCAGTTGGAGCAGTTGATTCAAGAGGTTTTGCAGCCGTCAAAAGGGAAATAGCTCTTCGATTGAGATTAATTGCAACGAGCCAGTCGGACATTGGCTCAAACAGGCCCGATCATCATAGCCTGCACATAAATCACACTTGCTAGCCACAGTTTTGGGCTGAATTTGATTTGATTGCTGGCGCATGCGCTGCCAAAGCTGCCAAAGTGGGCCTTGTTGGTTTTGCAAAAAGATCGTTTGCGATTCGACCGCATCATAGGGGCAGGCCAGCACACACTCGTTGCAACCAGTGCAAGCATCAGTAATGCGTAAGGCCCCATTATCATCCCACTGAATCGCAGCTTCGGGACAAGCCTCAACACATTCAGCCCCAACCCGACACTGACGACAACTCTGAGTAATATCCCAATCTTCGATTTTAGCACCGTTGAGCCGCATGCGGGTTTGGCCAAAACGCTCGGCACAGGCCTGCTCACAAATTCGGCAATCAGGCGGGCATTGCGAGGGCTGCCGCACCAACACATGCGAGCCACGAAACATGCCATAGCGCACCGCCACTTTGATCAAATGTTGACGCGTTTGGTCGCCACGCACCCGCTCCGAATGATGCACCCGTTCATCGATCACCCGTCGAACTGCTGCTTCAAGCGAAGCATGTTGGGCAACTTGAGCCGCAAAAACTGCGCCAGGTAGCTGCAAGCAGCGAGTTGGGGTTAAACAACGTAAAGTAGCATTGTGGGGTGTTGCCGAAAGTAAAGCCATCTCGCCAAAAAAATCACCATCACTGAGCGTTGCCACAATCACGCCATGTTGCTCGACCGCAATTTGGCCTTGTTCGATCAAATACAAAGCTTGCCCAGCCGAGCCTTGCTCAAAAATCACGGTGTTGCGGCCAAATTCTTGGCGTGTCAGTTGAGTTGCCAACAAGGCCCGTTCTTCAACGCTGACGTGGCTGAACAACGGCACGCGGCTCAAAGCACTAACGGCGCGACGTTGCAAATAGCTGGCTTCGAGCAAGCGCATAAATAATGGCAGATGTTGCTTTTTTTCGTGCAAACGCTCAATCGACCATTGCAACGCGAAAATTTGGGTTTGGGCTTGGACGGCATACAACAGCGAATGTGAGCTAAAAAAGATGCTATTGCCGAAAAAATCGCCCTCGCCCAACTCGCCAATTGAAATCGGCTCACCATCGCGATCAAGAATCACCGTATCGGCTACGCCGCTCAAAATCACATAGCATTGGCTACTGCGTAAACGGGCAATCGGAATCGTGTCGCCTGCCGCAAAAGCTCGAAAAACCCCAATTCGCGCCAAAATTGTGGCTTCGTTGGTGGGTAATTCGGCCAAATTAGGCAGGCTCCGCAAAGCATCAACTTGGAGATTGAGCGCGAGAGGAGCCATAATTTGAGCCTCGATTATTGAGTTTGTTGATAGTGATAGGGTAAACTGCGCCGCATATGTTCATCGGCCATTTGCCATGAATGATTGGCATTTGGCACAACCCCGCTGAGCCGATTGTGCGCCCCAACTTCGCGCAACAATTCATCGAGCCGCGTTCCTCGATAATAATTGACATTGGGTTCGGCTGATTCAGGCCCATATTCGATCAACCATTGCAATTTTGAAGCCTGCGCTCCATCAATTCGCAGCAAGGTCAATGGATTATGTTGGGCTGCAAAGGTATGGTCGCGTGGCACGCCAAAGTTGGCATCAAATAAATCACGCTCAAAGACACTATCGCGGGCGGCGATAATTTCGGCATTCTCAGGGTCGTCCCAGAAGAATAAGCCATCATAAGCCCCGACCGAAGCCCACTCGTTGGGGTGGCGCAAGGCTTGATTGACGCTGATAAAGCCGCCCAACGAAAAGCCATCAAGCGAGCGATGCGCACCGCCAAACAGCACTGGATAATGGGTTTCAACATAGGGGATCAAATCGCGATAGATAAAATCTTCAAATAACCCAGTGCCGAGCGAGAGATCAGCCGCCAGTTTGGCTGAATGCAAATTGATGCCCAAACTATGGATTGCATCGTTAGCGCTGGTCATGCCAGGAAAAATCAAGACCATTGGGCCAATTCGATCGTGGCGGCGCAATTCCTCGTAGACATCAATCACATTGCGATTACCACCGCGTGTACCATCCTCGGTTTTATTGATCCATTCGCGTTCGTGGCCACGGAAAAGATAGAGGCTTGGCACGCGTAGGTTTTCATCGCTACGAGTTTCAATTGGCAGATAAATATAAAATGTGCGGGTAATCCCCAAAGCATGGCTGAAAAAATCGACTCGTTCAACCCGCTCATCGTAGATTTTAGCCGCATCACGCTGACGATCAGCCCATGCCGCCACTGTACCCTTAACTTGCGCACCGCTGGCAGCAATTCCAGTGCGATTCGGAATTTCGCTGCCATCAAGCGATTTTTCGACATTCGACCATGAACCGCGGGTTAACTTGAAATCAAGCTGTAAGCCATGAGTAAAGGGCCAAGCGCCATAGGCAATATCGGCGCTGCGCGAAAGCACATAGGTCGGATCATTTGGTCGCCACTGATTAAACGAGCCAGTCAAATATAACTGATCGCCGGGCGCGGTATCGGCAGGAATTTTAAACTCAAAATTGACCAACGGAGTGGCTTCGAGCGGAGTAGATGTTGGAATCGCGCGTTGCCGCCCAACCATCACCCCCAAGCCAAAAGCCAGCCCCAGCCCAACCACAAATAAGATTAAGGTCAACCACATGCTGCGTGCTCGTTTCAACGCTGAACAAGATCGTGGTAAGCGCCACGATAATAGAGCAGCGGCAGGCCATCGCGCAGGGTTACATGCTCAACTTGGCCAATAAAAATTGTATGATCGCCGCCATCAACTGCCTGAAACAGTCCGCATTCCATGTTAGCCAAGGCTCCATCGAGCAATGGAATACTGCGAATGCCAGCAGCTGCAGTAATTTCCGACCAATCGTGTTTTTGTGGGCCAGCAAAGTGGCGCGACAACGATTCTTGCTCGCTGCTCAGAATATTGATCGCAAAAGCCCGAGCTTGCAGCAATAGATCGTGCATCGGCGAACGTTTATCAATCGCAATAATCGTCAAAGCTGGATCTAACGAGAGCGAGGCAAAGGCGCTAACGGTTAAACCATAGGGCTTCGCATCCACAATCGTTGTAACCACGGTTACACCGCTGGCAAAACGGCTCATTGCTTGCCGAAACAAAGCAGGGTCGAGCGTCATCGAATATTCCTCATACAGATTGCTGCGGGTATTGTAACGAGGTTCAAAGGGCAATGCAAGACGAGGGGTCAGTTGTTAGGGGTCGGGGATCAGTTTTAGCCACGAAGTGGATGAGGCGAGGCTCTAGGTTATAGGCTTTTGGCGATAGAAATTAGGAACATACCACAACACATTCCCATAACCCAGAGCCACCAGCCCATAGCCCTGTATTCTCTGCGCCTCTGCGTTAAAGATTTGGGCCACGAAGGATTGAAACCGCGAAGGACACGAAGAACACGAAGAACGTGAAAATGGCTCTAGGCAATTATGGAGCGTTCCCTCACCCCCTACCATTACACATAGCCCATAGCCCATAGCCTGACCCCTATGCTCTTTGCCTGCTATTTGCCCGTCGCTAGGCCTCTATGCTATTATCGCTACTAGAATAGTAGGTTTATTTGCTCCAACAGCTTAAGGGGTTTGGCTCCGATGACTGCTTGGTGCTTGCCTAGCTCAGTTAGGAGTCTGAAAATTCATGTTGACGATTGATGAAATTTTATCGCGGGGCGTATCTGAGGTGATTGTTGAGGCCAATGTTCGCCGCAAATTAAACGCTGGCAAACCATTACGGCTCAAACTGGGCATCGACCCCACCCGCAGCGATATTCATATTGGCCATGCTGTGGCGTTGCGCAAGATGCGCCAATTTCAAGAGCTTGGCCATACCGTCGTGTTGATTGTGGGCGACTGGACGGCCCAAATCGGCGACCCAACGGGCCGCGACGAAAGCCGCCCACGTTTGACGGTCGAAGAAACCAAAAGCAACGCCAAATATTACATGGATCAAGTATTTAAAGTGATTGATCCAGCCAAAACCGAGGTTCGTTGGCAAAGCGAATGGTTTGGTCAGTTTGATCTTGAAAAGGCTTTTGGCTTGATCGGGCGTTTTACGGTTAACCAAATGTTGGCCCACGAAACCTTTCGCAAGCGCTACGAAGCCGGTCAGCAGTTGACCGTACTTGAGTTGATGTACCCAATGCTGCAAGCCTACGATTCAATCGCAATCAAGCCGGATATTGAGTTTGGTGGCACTGACCAAAAATTCAACATTTTGGCTGGGCGGCAATTGATGGAACAAATGGGCATGGAGCCGCAGGATGTGATCCTTGTGCCATTAATTATTGGGACTGATGGCCGCAAGATGAGCAAAAGCTTCAACAACTCGGTCGATATTTTGATGTCGCCCAACGATAAATATGGCAAAATTATGTCGATGGGTGATGATGTTTTGCCAGTTTATTACGAAGTTTGGAGCGATGCCCCGCTAGCTGAAGTCAAGGCTATGCCGGAAGCGATCAAAACTGGCAGCGTCAATCCCCGCGATCTCAAGATGCAACTGGCACGTGATATTATTCGCCAACTCGATGGTGAAGCGGCGGCGGCTGAAGCTGAAGCTGAATTTATTCGGGTCTTTCAACAACGCGATTTACCAACCGATATGCCTGAAGTAGCGCTCAGCGAAGCTACCAACATTGTCGATTTGTTGGTTTCGACCAAGCTGGCCGCTAGCAAAGGCGAGGCCCGCCGCTTGATCGATGGCGGTGGCGTGCGCTTGGCGGGCGAAAAAATCGGCAGCTACGATAGCCTTATTCAACCAATTGGCGAACAAATTTTACAAGTTGGGCGGCGCAAATTTGTGAAATTACTTGGTAATTAGCGCTAGATGCGAGGGTGCTGTGGCGGGTTTGCGCTCGTCACAGCCAAAGGCTTATGGATCAACCGTTTCCGTTGGCGACCGCCTGTTTTAAATGTTGGCGCAGAGTCCAAGAACGCAACTGCATTGTGCATGGCTATGGCGATGCCAAGGCTAAAGTGATGTTTGTCGGCGAAGTGCCCGAAAGTTTGGGAGCCAATCAGACTGGCGTGCCATGGACGCGCACTGTCGCTGGTCAGCGTTTGCAGGTGTTGCTTCGCGCTTTACGCTTGCGCACTGCCTCTGATCCTGAGCATGAAGAACCCCGTTTGGTTGGCGCATACCTGACGTACCTAGTTCGTTGTAGCACCCACGCTGATAGCCCACCAACCATGGTCGAGACCTCGAACTGCGTTGCTTATCTTTGGCGCGAGCTGGTGTTGGTCAATCCACGCATCATCGTAACGGTTGGCGAAGCTCCAACCCGTTTGATGTGCGCCAAATTGTTTGGCCATGTACCAGGCAACGTCGAATCGATGCATGCCCAACCGTTACCTGTTGATCAACGGATTCTGCTGCCGATGATCGATCTTGAAACCATCACCAAAGAAGAAGCCCACGTTTTTGCTCGCGTCTTATCGGCCCTGTTGGAAGAGTAGCAAACTGGGTTATACTCTCTCCAGAGGATTTCAGGATCGCGAAATTTCTCCCTTATCACTCAACCTGCTAGGCTTTGACCTAGCCTTAAAGCGAGCAAAAGGTATGTTGCGGTTTATTCTCAAACCTGATCGTGATAAATCAATTCGCCAACGCCACCCATGGGTTTTCAGTGGGGCAGTCGCCCGTCGTTCTGGCCCAGTGCATCCTGGCGAAACCGTCGATATTATTAGCTCCGAGGGTGTGTGGCTGGCGCGGGGCACTGCCAGCACTCACTCGCAAATGGTCGCCCGTTTGTGGACATGGCAACGTGACGAGGAGCTAGACCCCAGTTTTATTCGCCAACGGATCGAGCGAGCCATCAAAGGCCGCGAACATCTCCACAACGACCCACAAACCAACGCCTATCGCGTGATTTTTAGCGAAAGCGATGGCTTGCCTGGTTTGATTGTTGATCGTTTTGCTGATTGGCTAGTCGTGCAATTGCTGACGCAAGGTGCAGTTGCTCACACGGCCACGATCGTCGAAGCTTTGGCCGAATTGATGCCAGTCCGCGGGATTTACGAGCGCTCCGATGTTGAAATTCGTGCGCGTGAAGGTTTAGGCGAAGCCGAAGGTTTGCTTTGGGGCGAAGCACCACCTGATCAATTAACCATTCGCGAAAATGGCTACGAGTTTGTGCTCGATTTGGCAGGTGGCCAAAAAACTGGCTGGTATGTTGATCAACGCATCAATCGCCAGCGGGTGGCCCAATATGCCAAGGATGCCGAAGTGCTGGGGGTTTTCTCCTACACTGGCGGTTTTGAGGTGCTGGCAGCGGGCGCAGGCGCTCAATCGATCACAGCGGTTGATAGTTCGGCGGCGGCATTGCGTGGTTTACACACCAACCTCGCCCAAAATGGCCTCAACACGCCAGTCACTGCGGTCGAAGGCGATGCCTTTAAGATTTTGCGCCAACTACGTGAAGAAGGCAAACAATACGATCTGATTGTGCTTGATCCACCCAAGTTTGCCCACTCGCAGAGCCAGATTGATCGAGCAACGCGCGGCTACAAAGACATCAATATGCAAGCCTTCCACTTGCTGCGCCCAGGTGGCGTGTTAGCAACCTTCTCATGTTCAGGGCTGATTAGCGCCGATCTTTTTCAAAAAGTGGTGTTTGGCGCAGCCTTGGATGCTGGCCGCGATGCCCAAATTATCGACACACTCACCCAAGGTGGTGATCACCCTGTCTTGTTGACCTTCCCAGAGGCGGCCTATCTCAAGGGATTAATCTGCCGCGTCTGGTAGCCGTTGAGGACTTGCAATGGCGTATCGTTTGCTCAATGAAGGCTCGATCACAACGCCTGCTGGCTTTCGGGCAACAGGTATTCACTGCGGCTTGAAAACTACCAGCCGTGATCGTGATCTTGGGTTGTTAATTACCAAAACTGGTTGCAACGTTACCGGCCATTTTGGCGCAACCAGCGGGATAACTGGGGCTTGGACAACCGCTAATTTGCGGCGCAACGCCGAGGATGTGCGGGCCGTCTTGCTCTTGACTGGCGTAGATGGTGGGCGCGGAGCCAGTGCCGTACACAATTGTCAGGAGTTGGCAGGCTTGCTGGCTGAAGAAGCATGGATCAAGCCAGAGCAGGTGGTGTTATTGGCGGCAGGCGCAGCAGGTTCATTCGATATGGATTTATTGCGGCGCGGTGTGCCACGGGCGCTTGATGAGCTGGATAGCAAAGGCGGGCGACGCTTAGCCCTAGCCCTAGCCCAAGAGCCAAATCCAACTGCTCAGGCGGCGGTCGAGGTCGAAGCGAGCGATGGTACAAGTGCCAGCATTGGCGGCTTAGCCAGCTCCGGCGATGCCCCACGCTGGTTGATCACCACCAACGCTCAGCTCTCAACCCGCCTGCTTAATCGCGCAGTTTTAGCATTGCTCGAAGCCTATCCCGCGCTTGATCAAGCTGCCATCCTGATTTTGGCCAATCCTAGCGCCAGTTTAGCGCCAAACCACAGCAACCAAGCAGCCTATCACGAATGGTATGCAGGGTTAGCTGGATTAATTGCCCATTTGAGCGAACAACTCGGCTAGCGCATTGTTTTGAGAGCTATGGCCATGGTACAATCACAACCAAGGCCATAGCTATGGCAAACGAGAGCGCTTATGCAACGATTACCTTTGTTTCCGTTAAACGTGGTGTTGTTTCCTGGAGCACAACTGCCGCTGCATATTTTCGAGCCGCGCTATCGCACAATGATCAGTCGCTGTCTTGAGGAAAGCAAGCCGTTTGGGGTGGTGTTGATTCGCGAGGGCGTTGAGGTTGGTGGCTCAGCTGTGCCGCATATGGTTGGCACAACCGCCGATATTCAAAGCGCCTATCGTTTAGCCGATGGCCGAATGTATCTTGTGACCGAAGGCCGCCAGCGCTTCCGCATCAATTACCCACTTAGCGTTGACCCGTATATGGTTGCAATGGTCACGATGCTTGATGATGAAGTTAATGATCGCCATCAAGCCGATGAATTGACCGCGCTCTATGCGCAATATCATCGTACCGTTGCCGCCGCGACTGGTATGCGCTCAACCGCGATCGATCTGCCAAGTGATCCAGTGAGCCTCAGTTATAAGCTAGCCGACTCGATGCAGATGGCCTTGCCAATTAAACAACGTTGGCTCGAATCCGACCTTGATCAACGGATTCATGAATTGATCGAAGCGCTACAATTTGAGCTAGCGCTGCTGCCCAACATTCCGCCCGACCAGTTGGATCGTGAACCACCTTTTGAAAACACTTCGTGGAATTAAGTGCCACGCCAAATCTATGTTAATTGCTAGTGTTCGACTTGAACTCTTCATCCCCGCCGTTCATTCGCTCAAAGAAAAACGTAGCGTGCTTAAATCGGTCATTACCCGTTTGCGCAACGAGTTCAACGCCTCGGTCGCCGAGGTCGATGAACATGATCGTTGGCAGCGCGGGGTGATTGGGGTGGCCTGTGTTGGTAGCGAGACTCGCTATCTCGAAGGCCAAATCGATGCCATTATTCGTTGGATCGAGCAAAATCGGCCAGATGTGAGCATTGTGGATATTGAGCGCGAGCTGTTGTAACGATTGAGCCGCATTGGGTCAGAAACCGCAGAAATAAACTAATCCACGAAGGACACGAAGCCCGTTCCCTCACCCCCGGCCCCTCTCCCGCTGCGGCAGGCGAGGGGAGCACTGCCAGAGAGGTTCCCCCTCGCCTCGCGTGCGGGAGAGGGGGCTAGTGGGTGAGGGAATCCCAGCAAGAGCAGGGTCAGGGCTAAGGGCATGTGCCTACAAGCCTAAGAACAATTCATGGAAACGGGCATCGCCAGTTAATTCGGGATGAAAAGCGGTTGCCAAGAGTTTAGCTTGACGAGCCGCCACAATCCGCCCATCATCTAAGCTAGCCAAGGTTTCAACTGCCTCGCCTACCTTATCGATCTGCGGGGCGCGGATAAATACGGCGTGAAACGGTACTTCGCCAAGGGCAGGCACCTGCAAGTTGGTTTCAAAACTATCAACTTGGCGACCAAAAGCATTGCGCCGCGCAGTAATATCCATCAAACCAAGCGCTGGCTGGCCTTCAACTCGGCCTTCGGCAATTTCCTTGGCTAGCAAAATCATGCCAGCACATGTGCCCCAAATTGGCATACCCTCGGCTGCGCGTTGCTGAATTGGCCCCAGCAAATCGAAGCGTACCAACAATTTACCAATCGTCGTGCTCTCGCCACCAGGAATAATCAAACGCTCAACTTGGGCTAATTGCTCGGGCAAACGCACCTGCAAGGTTGCCACGCCCAAACCTTGGAGCATTGTTTCATGCTCAATAAACGCGCCTTGCAGCGCCAAAACTCCAACCGTCATGCTAAACCTCTTTTTTAAGGATGAATTATGAGGGAGGAAGGATGAAAACCAACGTTCTAATTGAAAGGATGAACGTTGAATTACGTTGGATTAGATATCCTTCACAATTCGACATTCATCCTTCATCGGAAGTTGGCTATTCAATTTTAGAGTATCATTATGAAGGAAATTTTCATCCCTCATAATTCATCCTTCATCCTTCGGAAAGCTTACCAACCGCGTTTGGCGAGCAACTCGTTCTCAGGGATCGTATCGATATTGATGCCGACCATGGCTTCGCCCAAGTTGCGGCTAATTTCGGCCAAAAGCTTGGCATCGCGGAAGTGGGTGGTCGCTTCAACGATCGCTTTGGCGCGTTTGGCTGGATTACCTGATTTGAAAATCCCTGAGCCAACGAACACGCCATCAACACCCAATTGCATCATCAAAGCAGCATCGGCTGGAGTGGCAATCCCACCAGCAGCAAAGTTGACGACTGGCAAGCGGCCTAATTCAGCAATTTGCTTGACCAATTCATAGGGAGCTTGCAAATTCTTGGCTGCTACAAACAATTCATCGGGATCGAGGGTTTGCAAACGGCGAATTTCGGCGAACATCGTGCGAGCGTGACGCACAGCTTCAACCACATTGCCCGTACCAGCTTCGCCCTTGGTGCGAATCATGGCTGCGCCTTCGGTGATACGGCGTAAAGCTTCGCCCAAATTACGAGCGCCACAGACGAATGGCACTTTGAAATTGTGCTTGTTGGTATGATGTTCTTCATCAGCAGGCGTGAGCACTTCGCTCTCGTCAATATAATCAACCCCAATCGCTTCGAGGATTTGCGCTTCAACAAAGTGGCCAATCCGCGATTTAGCCATCACAGGAATGGTGACTGCTTCAATGATGCCTTGGATCATTTCGGGGTCGCTCATCCGCGCCACGCCGCCATCTTTACGAATATCGGCTGGAACCCGTTCGAGCGCCATAACAGCGACTGCGCCAGCTTCTTCAGCAATTTTGGCTTGGTCTGGGGTAACCACGTCCATAATCACGCCGCCCTTGAGCATTTGGGCCAAGCCGACTTTGGTGGTAAATGTTGAAGTTTCCATTGCAATTCCTCTGGTGGATTGATGATTTTGAGTGTCGTTTGATTAGACAGGCGCTATTGTACCATGGCTGATTGTGACAATCGATCAACATTGCGGGGGGACAAAGGGGGACAATCGGGAATGATCGGTAATTTTGACGGCGCAAGGTAGCCTATGGTACGATCAGCCCAATCAATCATAAATTGCTGTTCAAATGTTGTGCAAACAGTTGGGGGAAATCCGGTGCAAATCCGGTGCAGTCCACGCTACGGTAAGCCTTTGGCCAAGCCCGAATACCCATTGAATAGTTGATTTCTGGGTTGGCTTGCGTTGGCACAAGCACAACCAACGCGTTGTTATCTGTTCCTTAGCCAACTGGCTAAGGTTTTTTTTGATTTAGGAGGCACACATGCTCCCTCGAGCAGCCATCCATCGTTGGTTATTGGTTTTAGTGGCGCTATTCGTAGCAATGCCAGCAGCAGCCCAAGCGCCAACCGAAGGCGCAAAAGCTGGTGCGTGGATTGTCACTCAAGCTCAGGCCGATGGCAGTTTTCCTGGCTTTGGTTTGGGCGAAACCGCCGATGCAGTTTATGCCTTGAAGGCAACTGGTTTGAAAGTTGACCTCAACGTTCAAAGCTTTATCGAAAAAAATGCTAGTGCAATCGCGGCCAAACCTGGGATTGCCGCCAAGTTTGTGTTAGCCGAATTGTTGCTGGGCTACAATCCTCGCGCCGTTGCAGGTGTTGATTTGGTCGCTGCTGTGAATGGCAGCTACAAAGCCGATAGTGGCATGTATGGTGGCGATGTTACAACCCATGCGTTGGCGTTGTTGGCCTTGAATGCGGCAGGTGCGCCAGTCGAAAATAAAGCGATCAACACCTTAAATTCAGTCCAAATTGCCGATGGATCATGGTCGTTTACTGGCGATACAACTGCTGGTGCTGGCGATACCAATACCACAGCTTTGGTCGTTCAAGCCTTAGTCGCGGTTGGTCAAGGCAAGAGCGAAGTTGTTACCAAGGCGATGGGCTACTTGCAAAGCCAACAAAATAGCGATGGTGGTTTTCCTTACTCGAAGGATTCAAGCTATGGTAGCGCCACCGATGCCAACTCAACCGGCTTGGTGATTCAAGCAATTGTGGCAACTGGCGGAAACCCAACTGCTGCCCCTTGGGCCACGGCAACTGGCAACCCATTGAGTGCCTTGTTGAGCTTGCAAAATGCCAGCGGCGCGTTCCGCTACGATGCAGCAACGCCCGATGATAATGCCTTTGCGACCTATCAAGCTACGCCTGCCTTGTTCTATGTCACCTATCCTTTGACTGCCTTGGTGACAGCACCACAGCCAACTGCTGTGCCAAGCACGCCTGTGGCAACCGCTACCCCCCAACCAAACACCCCAATTACCTTACCCGACACTGGCGTACCTGCGTTGCCATTGTGGCCTGTAGTGATTGTATTTGGATTGGCTTGTATTGTGGCTGGTTTAGGTTTGCGGCGCGTCGCTTAATATTTTATTCCCTCACCCCTTAACCCCCTCTCCCGCCCAACGAGCGAGGGGGAACAGCGAAAAAGCCCCTCGCCCGCCGCAGTGGGCGAGGGGTTGGGGTGAGGGAACTCTTTACCGAATAGGAATAACATTTCATGGGTCGTTTGTTGGTTGTGATAGTTACGCTGGTTTTGTTGCTGCTTGGCAATTTGGCTCAATCAATTGCAGCCCAAGGTGATGGGCATCAATATCATGCAGCGGTAGTCGTGCAATACGCTTCCGGCGCGGTCGATGCCCGTTGTGTTGGCTTCGATCAAGAATCGATCAGTGGCTATGATGCCTTGCTGGCAGCAGGCTTCAATGTGGTTGCCGAAGGCTCCTCAATGGGCGCGATGGTTTGCTCAATCGATAGTGTCGGCTGCGATTATCCCAATGAATCGTGTGCCTGCAAATGCCAAGGCGGCGATTGTACCTATTGGGCTTATAGCCATTTGCTCGATGGCGTTTGGCAATATTCTAAGCTTGGGGCTGGCTCGTATAAAGTGCGCGATGGCGCAGTTGAAGGCTGGGCTTGGGGTGGTGGCAGCGTCGAACGTGGCTCCACGCCGCCAGTGATCAGTTGGGGCGATGTTTGCGCGGCGCAAGCAGCACCTGTGGCGACCGCAATTCCCGCAACTGCCACCAGCGAACCAACCGCAATTCCCGCAACCAATACTTTAGTTCCAGCGACAACCGCTAGCGAACCAAGCATCACGGCTAGCCCAACCACAGCAGCGAGCGCAACGGCAACCCAGTTAGAGCCAAGCGCAACGCCAGCACTCGCAACCCCAACCATTGTGGCTAGCGCAACGACAGTGCCAACTGAGCAGGCCACTGTTGCGCCAATTGCGACCCTGACGATCGTGAGCACCCCAAACATCGATGCCAGCAGTAGCGGCGAATCCATTCCAATCAATTATCTGATTTTTGGTTTGATTTTAGTGGCCTTGGCTGGCGGCGGCATTTGGAAGCGCCAGAGCAAACGATGAGTGCTGAAATCTATCAACCAACCGCTGGCCGTGCCCGCGAGGCTTTGACCAAAACTGCGCCACCAGCGGCCAACAAGGAATGGGTCAGTCCAGTGAGCCAACGGCAGCGCCGCATCGCCCGCCCATGGGAAGGCGGCCATAGTTTGGCGTGGGTGGCATGGCTGGTCGCTGCCTTGGCTTGTATCGGCCAAACCGATCAACCGCTCTATTTAATCTTGATTGGGGCGGTGACTTTGTTGGTTTGGCAGAGTTGCGCCTTGGATAGCCCGTTTCAGGCAGTGGTGCGGGTGATGTTGCAACTTGGAGCGGTGCTATTTGGCTTTAATTTGCTATTTAGCGTGATTACCGCCAGTATGCTGCGCGGCCAAACGGTGCTGTTTGAGTTGCCAAGTTGGCGCTTGCCGCAACTGCTTGGTGGCATTCAACTGGGCGGAATTATCACCGCTGAACAATTGGCAAGTGGCGCTGTGCGTGGGCTACGCTTGTGGACATTATTGCTGGTGGTGGGCACATTCAACGCCTGTGTTAATCATTATCGGTTGTTACGGCGCACACCCCAAGGCTTTTTTCAATTGGGCTTGGTGCTAACCATTGGCTTGGCCTTTGTGCCCCAAACCCTGCTACGCTTGCGGGCAATTCGTGATGCCCAACGTTTGCGCGGCCATCGCTTTCGTTCGTGGCGCGATGCCTTGCCCTTGTTTGTGCCCTTGCTCAGCGGCGGTTTAGAGCAATCGCTAACGCTAGCTGAAGCCATGGAAGCTCGCGGTTTTGGCCGCGCTCAACGTGGTCGCATCGCTGCCTACTGGACATGGCTTGGGTTAGCAGGCGTGTTGCTGGTTTGTGCAGGCATCTGGATGCAGTTTTTCTATGCTAAAGCTAGCTTGGGCGCAATTGTAGCTTGGGTATTGTTGGCACTTGGCTTGATTGCCATGATCAGTTATTGGTGGCAAACCAATCGGCTAATTGTGCGCACTAGCTATCGCCGCGAACGCTGGACAGGCCGAGCCACAGCCATCACGCTTTTGGCGATGGCTGCGCCGCTAGGGTTTTGGCTGGCACAGCGTTCAGGCAGCGCAATGTTTTATCGAATTTATCCCAAATTAGCTTGGCCGCCATTTGAGCCATTGCTGACACTGGCAATATTGGCCTTGCTTGCGCCATTATGGTTCAAGCCTAGCGCTCGCTAAATGAAACAATCGCTTGTAAAATCGCTGGATCATTTGGAATCGTGTATTGGGTCCAATCGTCTTCGACCACAATATTTGGCTGCACACCTGTGGTTTCAAAATTGCTGCCATCGGGCAATTTAAAGCCCTCTTGAGCCACCCACAAGCGTGAGCCATCCTCAAAATTATATTGAAAAATCGTTTCGGTATTGCCTTGGCTGGCTTGACCCAACACCAAAGCGCCGTTAAATTGCAGCGTTCCAGCCAACACCTCAGCATAAGAAGCGCTATCTTTATCGATCAGCACCGCCAGCGGCACTTGATGCAACTGCTCATACAACAAGCCAGGTTTAACATTTAACGGATATAGTTTTTCTTGACTATAGAAATTGCCAACCTCGCCGCTGACAAATTGGCCCAAAATGCCTTCAAGCACGCTGCGCCAGCCACCGCCGTTGGATCGCAGATCCAAAATCAAGCCATCAAGTGGCTGAGGATCGGCGATCAATTTACTGAGTTCGCTGACAACTTGGGTATGCATATCGTCGGCCCACAAACTAGGAATCAGCAAATAGCCAACGGTTGGCGCATTGGGCAAACGACGGCCTGACGGCGTAATTTTGCCAACCACCGCTCGCCGTGTTATCAGCAACTCGCGCGGGTCAGCTTGGGGCGTTTGAATCGTCAGCCGCACTTGGCTGCCTGCAGGGCCACGAATTTGGTCAGCACTCGTAAACGGCTGGCCTTCGACGGCAGTAATTCGGTCGCCACGCATCAAGCCAGCCTCTTGAGCTGGGCTATCGGGAAAAACCAAGGTAATAAAGGCGGCATTTTCTTCGTGAATTGTCAGCACACCGATGCCAACATAGCTATCGGTTCCGCTGGCAACTGCATCTTCATAAACCGCTTCAACTGGTCGGGCAAAGCGCGAATGTTGATCATCGAGTTTGGCGACCATGCCTTCCAGAATTGTATAAAGCGTTTCATCATCGGGCGCAGCCTGCACTTGTGGCTCGATTTCAGTCCGTACGGCGGCCCAATCCACCCCATTAAAATCGGGATACAAATAATGTTCGTTGACCGTTTGCCAAACATTATTGAACAAGGCTAGCCGTTCGGCGGGACTCATCGGCGTAGTCGTGGTTGGTGTGGCTTGGGCTAACTCAAGGGTTGGCGTTGGCTCAAGGCTCGGTTGCGCAGTTGGGCTGGGCAACAAGGTTGGGGTCGCCAAGGCTAGGGGAGCCGTGGTCGCGGTCGAGGTTGGTGGCACAGTTGGCGTGGCCGCCCAAGGCAATTGTGCAGTACAGCTAGCGAGCAATCCAATTCCCAGCAAAAGCAACCAACGATAACGCATAACCACCCCAAATTAAGCATAAGCCGCTGTAAACTGCCCACAAGCAGCCCAGCGGCTTACGGTAGAACGATCGATTTAGACCATCAAGAGCATTTGTTCGACGATTTGGGCAGCTCGTTGCAGTTGCACAATCGGAATAAACTCATCGACCGAGTGAATATTTTCGTAGCCAATCGCTAAGTTGGCAGTTTCGATGCCATTATTGCTGATAATACTGACATCGCTGCCGCCGCCAGTGACCACCAACGAAGGCTCAAGCCCAATCGCCCGAATTGCCTGATTGAGCAATTGCACAATTTCAGCATCGGGGGCTAGCACGCTCGGGCCATAATGTTGTTTGTGTTCAATTTCAACTGTCGCACCAAATTTAGCGGCTGCTTGCTCGAACGCATTGCGCATAATGTGCCATTGGGCATCGAGTTTGGCTTGGTTCCGCGAACGAGCTTCGCCTTTGACCACAACTGAATCGGGGACGATGTTGTTGGCCTTGCCGCCATGGATCGAGCCGATATTGGCGGTGGTTTCGTCGTCGAGCCGACCTAAAGGCATAGCGGCAATCGCATGCGCAGCAACTTCAATTGCGCTGATGCCTTTTTCGGGGGCAACTCCAGCGTGGGCTGAAACCCCAGTAATCGTTGCGGTAAACGAATCGTGGGCAGGCGAACCAATACAAATCGACCCAACATCGCCATTTAAATCGAAAGCGAGGCCTTGTTTGGCTTGCAGCTTGCTATAATCGAGCGCTCGAGCACCATACAAACCAGTTTCTTCTTGCACCGTAAACACCAACTCGATTGCCCGATGCGGCTGACCTGATTCTAAAACCGCTTGAATGCCTTCAAGAAATGCGGTAACGCCCGCCAAATCATCAGCACCTAAAACGGTATCGCCAGCGCTGTAGATATTGCCATCGCGGATGACTGGCTGTTTGCCATGGCATGGCGCAACGCTATCCATATGGGCATTCAACAACAATGGCGAGCCTACACCAGCCAACCGCGCAATCACATTACCAATCGCATCCTGCTCACAGCTAAGCCCCAAGGCTTGGCAGCGCTCAATTAAGTGGGCTGCCATCGCCGCTTCTTCACCAGATGGATTATCGATCCGAACCAAAGTACAAAACGTATCGAGCAGACGCTCTTGATTGATAGCCATGAAAAATCCTTCAAAAAAACGCTTATGGATTGATTTCCAATGCTGCCGACATGACAATCCCTGCCAACGAGCCGCCAACACTGGTGCCTTCGCCGCCATTCTCAACCATCACGGCCACCGCATATTTGGGGTCTTCCAGCGGAGCCAACGAGATAAACCAGGCGTGCGGTGCGCCAAGGGGATTTTCGGCTGTGCCCGATTTGCCGCCAACACTATAACCTGGCACACCAGCTACCGTTGCCCCCGACCAACCTTGCTCAACCACCGCCTTCATCGAAATCCGGATGCGTTGCGAAACCTCGACGCTCATCGGATCGCCGATTTTGCGTGGGCGGGCTTGATACAACTCGCCGCCTTGGGGTGTGGTCACCCGTTCGACCAAGTAGGGCTTCATCATATCGCCGTTATTGCCGATGGCTTGGGTGATCATCGCCATTTCAAGTGGGGTGACCAGCAAGCGGCCTTGACCGTAGGCAGTGTCGGCAATTGCCACGGGCTGGCTCCACCATTCATCGCCATCTTCGCCACCATAGAGTTGGCTGGGCGCTGAAGGCAAATCGGTCAAATCGCCAGTGTCGGGCAATTCATCGGCGGGGTAAATATGAAAACGCCGCGCTTGATCTTCGAGCAAATTGCGCCCATCACTTTGCAAGCGAATGCCATATTGGGCAAAGGCTGTGTTGCACGAAAAGGCATAAACCCCATCAAGCCCAAACTTTTCACCAAATTTCTGGGCGATATAGCCAGCTTCATCATCAACCGCATTGACCACTGGCACACTTACATCCGTTTGTGGAAAAAGCTCGTTGGGGCAGGTGATATCTTCTGGCTTGCCAACCTCAGGGTTATTCAGCACCCCAATTGCGGTTACAGTTTTAAAGGTCGAGCCTGGTGGGTATTGGCCTTGGGTTGAGCGAAAAACTAATGGCCGTGATTCATCGCTGATCAACGAGTTCCAATAATTGACCACTCGATCGCTTTCCGCCGAATAATCTTCGGCATCGAGCCGCAAGGTTAATTGCGAAGGATCAAAGCTGGGCGTGCTGACCATCGCCCGAATTGCTCCGGTTTTGACATCGATTACCACAACCGAACCAACCCGCCCATCGAGCGCTTTGAAAGCTCGATCTTGTAATTGCGCGTTGATCGTTAGTTGCACGTTATTGCCTTCGCGCGGGCGGCTAAACAGCTGATTTTGCAAATTTTGCCAGCTATTGCCCTTGCCCCCAGCCAAATATTCGTTATAGCTACTTTCCAAGCCATACAAGCCATAGATGCTGCTAACATAGCCCAGAGTATGACCAAAGGCTCGCATATCGTATTGATTGGCAATTGGGTAAGTGCGATAGGAACGATTATCAGAAACGATCACATTTTCGGCTAAGGTAACGCCTTGCGAATCGAAAATTGCGCCACGCTTGATTCGATTGGTGCTACGAACTAAGCGAATATTGCTAATAATGTTGCCATCGTCCTCGGCAACCACCCGATTATAAATCTCATCGGCGCGAATCACTTGGGTGCGCAGCAATTGCAGCGTCAACATGGTAAAACCGATAATCATAAACAAAGCTAAGTTTTGGGTTGCAGTATAAATGCCAGTGGCGCGTTGGGTGCGAATCGGCCAAATCGCAAAACCACCCAAGATGGTAGCGATCCATAAACATGGCAACCAATGTTCTTCTTTTGACCATGGCACCATCCCATAGATAATCAAGCCAACCGCGATTAACCCTGCAAGTGATTTCAAGAAACGCTGCATGCGACCGCTCTCCTGTAACCAAAACGTAGTGTCATTATAAAGCTAAATGGGCTAGTCGCAATGAAAGGGGGATGAACGTTAAGCATGAGGGATGAGGGATGAGGGATGAAGAACATAGATCCTATAAGGCTTTTGGCTAAAAAGGAAACTTCGTGCTCTTCGTGCCCTTCGTGGATCAAAAACTCCCGATCGCCGACAACCGATCCCCCATCTTGCGGTACTATAGCTAGCTAGTTGCTCCCAATCGGCAGGCACTGATTTGGCAACTGATTAGCTCGTTGGAATGTAGTAAAGGTGGTGAGTGATGGCAATCGTTAGTTTAATTTTGGTGGGCTTGGTGGCGGTCGAACATATTTATATTTTGTATCTTGAGATGTTTGCTTGGACGCAGCCGCGCACCATGAAATCGTTCGGTTTAACGCCTGAGTTTGCCCAACAATCCAAATCGTTAGCAGCCAATCAAGGCTTGTACAATGGTTTTTTGGCGGCTGGCTTAATTTGGGGTTTGGTGCATCCCACTGTCGAGTTTGGCTTGCAGATTCAACTCTTTTTTGTGCTTTGTGTGGTCGTGGCAGCAATTTATGGTGGCTTGACCGCCAAGCGCTCAATTTTGTTCATCCAAGGTGGCCCGGCGATTGTGGCTTTGGTGGCTTTGCTGATCCACATGTTTGTTTAGTTCCTTAGAAAATCTTTAAGTTTTCTTCATTATTCTTTGGTATGCTGCTTGGGCGGTTTTATGAACAAGGAGGCATTCGATGGATAATGACGATCAACCAGTTGGCCGGATTTTGAGTCGGCGCGAGGTACTCAGGCTGTTTGGGTTGGCTGGTTCGGCGGCGGTCATTGCTGGTTGTAGTACCGAGGTTGTGCCAACTGCGACGACTGTGGCTCAAGCGAGTGCACCAACGGCCACAGCTACCAGCGCCGCAACCAATACAATTGCCGAGGCGGCGACGGCAACTGCTGCCGCAACCAGCACTGCCGAAGTAACCGCAACTAGCGAGGCGGTAGCGGCCTTACCCAGTTGTATTGTGCGGCCTGAGTTAACCGAAGGCCCATATTTTGTCGATGAAAAACTCGAGCGCTCGGATATTCGTTCTGATCCGAGCAACAATGCGGTTAGCGCAGGCACACAGTTGGATATTAATGTTGTGGTGAGCCAAATTGGGGCAGGCACATGTACGGCATTAGCTGGAGCAATTGTCGATTTATGGCATTGCGATGCAGATGGAGTCTATTCAGATGCAACTGACCGCAGTTTTAACACAGTTGGTCAGAAATTTTTGCGCGGTTTTCAACGCACCGATGCCAGCGGTCTAGCCAAATTTACGACAATTTATCCAGGCTGGTATCAAGGGCGAGCGGTACATATTCACTTTAAAATTCGTACCGATGCTGGCTATGAGTTTACTTCTCAATTTTTCTTTGACGAAAGCTTGACTGATGTGGTGCATGCCCAAGCACCATATGTGGCCAAAGGCGTAAGAACCTTGCTCAATGATGGTGATGGCATTTATCAACAAAGCGGCGGCCAAACGATTTTGACGGTTACGCCAAGCGCTCAAGGCTATAGCGCCACCTTCGAGATCGGCCTGCAGATTTAATTACCAAGGGATCAGGGGTTAGGGATATTTGATCCACGAAGGACACGAAGAGCACGAAGGCTCAGTTTTTTGCCGCAGATTGACCTAGATTCATCTGATTCGCTTTCGATAGCTAATCGCCTAATTCCTGACCCCTGATCCCTATACTCTATGTTCTCAATTTCATCCCTCATCCTTTCATATTTTTAACGGGGTTGACATTTCGGTCAGGCTTAAGCATAATTGCCGATGGTATGATCCCGTAGCTCAGGTGGATAGAGCAACAGTTTCCTAAACTGTGTGTCGCGCGTTCGAGTCGCGCCGGGGTCACCAATGTTAAACAACCACGAAGCCTTGATGCTTCGTGGTTTTTGTTTAGGAGTAGGCAGGATGGATCTGAGTCTGTGGGCAAAACTCAATGGAACGTTGATCAATGTGGCGACAGTGGCACTTGGCACAGGTTTAGGTCTAGCCTTGCGTGGACGTTTGCCCGAACGGATGCAAACAGTCATTATGCAGGCCCTGGGCTTGGTGACGATCTTTATTGGCTTATCGATGGCTGGTAGCATGAACAAGGCCGGAGCAACCTTGCAAAGCACGGCCCAAGCAGCTCAGCCAATTGTGGTCGATGGCGTAGTGATCGGTTTAGTTGGCTTGGTAGTTGGTGGTTTGCTGGGCGAGTGGTGGCGAGTCGAGGAGCGTTTGGCGGCGCTAGGCGATTGGCTCAAGGCCAAGTTTCGCGGCAGCGGGCGTTTTACCGAGGGCTTTGTAGCAGCCTCATTACTGTTTTGTATTGGCCCAATGACCTTGATTGGCAGCATTAACAATGGCTTGATCGGCGATGCACAATTGTTGATCATCAAGGCGGCACTCGATGGCTTGGCGGCAATTGCTTTGGCTAGCAGCTTTGGGATTGGCGTGGGCTTTTCGATCTTGATTATTTTGATCTATCAAGGTGGGGTGGCGCTGGCGGCTGGCGCGTTAGCTACGATTTTGCCCAATCCAGCGGTCGATCCACGGGTATTGATCATCACTGGGGTTGGGGGCTTGATGGTGGTTGGCGTGGGCATCAATCTGCTTGACCTGACCAAAATTCGAGTGGCTTCGCTGTTGCCTGCGCTGCTGATGGCTCCGCTGTTTCATTGGCTGATTAGTGTGCTTTAAATTCCCTCACCCCCTAATCCCCTCTCCCACCCGCGAGGCGAGGGGGAATCCTGTGATCATGAAGCTTGGAACGCCCCTCTCCCGCCGCAGTGGGAGAGGGGTTGGGGTGAGGGAACGTTAAAACCTACCCCCGTAAGGGCACATTTTAGGCTTCGTGGAATGGCCAAGCAATTTCCATCAAGGCATCAGGTCCAGGTGGGTTGATCCAGATTTCGCGCGGTGAATCGGAGATCACATAGCCATTGGCCTTGACCCAATCGCTGCCAGCATCGTAGCCCGCCAAAATATGCGGAAACTCACACTGATCGCCGTGCATTGTGACTACTGCAACTTTGCCAGCTGGCAAAATTCGCCCAACTATCTCGCCTTGCGACTCGACAAGCTGATCAACAGGTAAACAAACTTCAATCGGGCCATCATCATCGGCGTTAATCGTGCCGTGAAAAATGCCAAACGCAGAGCCACGCACAACTAAATTATGCTCAGCGGCAAAACGTTCCATCGTGTGGAAGGCATGCGCAATCACATTATCCAACTCGTTAACAAACGTGCGTTTGGTGATGCTGAGAATGGGCTGATCGGCTTGTTGGCGGACAGTTACTTCAAGGCTCATACAAACTCCTTCTTGACGAATTAACCCGAGGATGAGGCTTTGGGCACGACGGGCTTGGATTGCCTGCAACTCGACTGAACGAATGTAGCGGCTGAGCAAAATCTCGGCATCTTTAGCAGAAGCATTAATTAATTGGCGAATCGTGGCGAGCGGCATGTTGATTTGACGCAACATACCAATCAAGCGAGCAGTGGCCAATTGCTCAGCCTGATAATAACGATAGCCAGTCTGTGGATCGACATAGTGAGCCGCTAAGATGCCTAGTTGATCGTACATCCGCAACGCTTTGAGCGATAGTCGAGTTGCTTGGGCAAAGCTACCAATTGAGATACGCTGTTCGTTCATAGCGCTAGTATAGGGTCATCCCCAAGGGCAGACACAAGGGTGAGTTTTGGTGGGCAACAAAAAAGCCGAAGTTGCTTACTTCGGCTTTTGATTTGATCTAAATTGAATGCAGATTTAGCGTTGGCGGGGATTATTTTCAACTGGCACATACACCGGAACCCGTTCGCCATAGCGATAGGGTGGTTGATAAATGCGCCGAGCTGGTTTGGTGCGCACGGCAAACTCTGCGCCGCCAGCAGCAAACGACAAGCCCATAAACAAGGTTGGTGGCACTAGCTCAATCGCGCCAATACTCATACCCTTAACATCGAGCGAGGTTGTAAAAAAGCGTTGAAAAAGTGGGCTTAACCTGGGGGTAAGTGCGCCAGCAATGGTTAATGCCAAGAAAATACTGGTACTTGACAACATATCGAGGAAAGCAACCATGCCAAGGCCGATCGAAGCAACGGTCAGAAAACAAAAGCTCAAGGCTGTTGCACAACGCCGATAAATTGCCATCGAGCGTTCGCCGCGTTGCAGCCGTAACAAACCTTCACGGGCAGCATCGAACAACAACGCCGGATCAATCGCGGCGCGAATGCGAAAGCCTTCGGTTGTTGCACAGCCATCGACCAATTGCGAGCCATAGCGCTCTTCGAGCACATTGACTGTGGCGTGTTCGATTGCGTGATTTCGCCGCACAGCCACACCTTGCCACAATTGATTGAGTTGACGGGGGACATTTAACAATGACCAAATTGGCTGACCGAAGAACCAGAAGATGACTGCCAACGCACCAAATAATCCCGAAAAAATCATTAATCCATGCATAGGCTTTCCTTCCCGTGGCAGTTAACAAGCTGTAAAGTACCAATAAAAGCAGCGTATCACGCCACTGAGTAGCCGTCAAGGCAGACATAAGTACTTTACGTTATACAACCCTATTTGGTTCCGTTCACCCTTGCGAAATTTTCGCGTACAATGGTTGCGATTGTGCTCGGAGGAACCTGTGGGCTATCAATTAACTCCTGAAGTGGTTCGCGGAACCCGTGACCTTTTTGCCGCTGCCGTTCACCAACGTCAGGCGCTGATTCAGACATTAACCGCTACATTTGATCAAGCTGGCTACGACCCAATTGAGTTGCCATTGCTTGAGCATCGTGAGTTGTATTTAAAGAAATCTGGTGATGATCTCATCGCCAAATTGTACCATTGGAATCAAGGTGGCCGTGATTTGGCCTTGCGTCCTGAATGGACAGCCTCGGTCTTACGAGCAGTCATCAGTGGCATGGGCGATGCGCCGATTCCATTACGCCTGCGCTACGCTGGGCCAGTGTTTCGCTATGAACGCCCACGTCGCGCCACCTATCGCCAATTTACCCAAGTTGGCATCGAATTAATCGGTGCACCTGGCCCGTTGGCCGATGCTGAAGCCTTAGGCCTAGCCGTCACTGGATTGCGCGAACTAGGCATTCAGCAATGGACATTAACGATTGGCCATATTGGTGTGATTAAGACGTTGCTGAATAGCCTTGGCTTACCCGAACGAATCACCTCGGCGCTCACCTGGAGCCTTGAACGGATTCGCTCCAAAGGGCTTGATGCGGTTAAACAACAATGGCGCGACGATGACGACGATCTGCCAGTTGATTTAGCCAGCCTAGCCCACCTTGCCGACCAAGATCTTGAGACGCTATTGTTGCGCGTATTACCAAGCCTTGGGGTGCGCCTCGACAGCGGCGGTCGTGAGCCGCAAGCGATTATTCAACGCTTGGTGCGCAAACTGCGCCGTGGCGATGATGCACTTAATCTTGATCGCGCATGGCAGTTGCTTTCAGCCTTGAGCGCTGCCCGTGGCTCTGCCCCAGTTGTGATGCAACAGATGCGCGAGCTTTGCCAAGAATATACGGTTGCACCCGACGCTTTGGATGAGTTGCAAACCAGCTTGACCTTGCTTGAGGCATATGGCGTGCCAGCAGATCAGATTGTGCTGGATTTTGGCATGGGTCGTGGGTTACACTACTACACGGGCCTAATTTTTGAGATCGATGGCGCTGATGGTTTGCAACTCTGTGGTGGTGGCCGCTATGATGATTTAGTTGCGGCGCTTGGCGGGCGGGCGCTGCCAGCAGTCGGTTTTGCCTATGGCCTCGAACGAATCGTGGCGGCAGTTGCACCAGCCGAAATTGACCCAGTTAAGAGCGTATTGGTGGTTGGCGATGATCATGCCTTGGTGATTCAAGCAGCAGCAACCTTGCGCCAACAAGGCTATCGCACCGCTGTCGATTTGCGCCAACGTTCGTATGCGGCAAATTTAAATGATGCCCGTCGGCGTGAAATGAGCCATTTGGCCTTGGTCAGTGCTGATGGCATTCAACTGCGCGATTTAAATGAACAGAAAACCCAATGAGTGTGCTACACTACGCGGAGCATATTAAAAGGTAGGAATGGCAATGTTTGAGCAATTAGATCAAATTGAAAAAGAGGCCGCAGCGGCCTTAGCCAGTGTCCAATCACTTGATGATTTGGCAGCATGGCGCACCCAATGGACTGGCAAAAAGGGCGCGTTGGCCCAAGCCAGTCAATCAATCGGCAAGCTCGACCCCAAAGATCGGCCAGCTTTTGGTCAACGCTTTGGCGCGATCAAGCAAGCCCTGAGCGAACAAGAAACCATTTTAGAAGCACGTTTGCAAAGCGCAGCCTTGCATCACGAACTTGAAGAAGATGCAGTTGACATTAGTTTGCCTGGGCGGGCGGCCAATATTGGTCGTTTGCACCCCAGCACCCAATCGCTGCGCCGAATTCAGCATATTTTTGCTGAAATGGGCTTCCAAGTTTGGGAAAGTCGCGAAGTCGAATCCGATGAGTATAATTTTGAATTGCTCAACATGCCGGCGCATCACCCAGCTCGCGATATGTGGGACACCTTCTATGTGCAATCCGATGATCCCCATCAAAAGGTGGTATTGCGCACCCACACCTCGCCTGGCCAAATTCATGTGATGCGAACCTTGAATCCTGAGCCAATTCGGGTAATTTTGCCTGGCAAATGTTATCGCTACGAGCCAGTCAGCGCCCGCTCCGAGATGATGTTTCATCAAGTTGAGGGCTTGGTAATCGGCAGAAACATTACCATGGCCGACCTCAAAGGTACCTTGGCTAACTTCGCTCGGCGCATGTTTAAGGATGATGTGAAAGTGCGTTATCGACCTTCATATTTCCCCTTCACCGAGCCAAGCGTCGAAGTCGATATCGAATGTTTTATTTGTGGCGGCGAAGGCTGCCGGATTTGCAAAAAGAGCGGCTGGCTGGAAATTCTGGGTGCGGGTATGGTGCACCCAACCGTCTTGCGCAACGGCGGCTATGATCCAACCGAATGGAGCGGCTTTGCCTTTGGGATGGGGCCAGAACGCCAAACCATGCTGCGCTACGACATCGACGACATTCGCTGGTTCTTCTCCAACGATGGTCGGTTCTTGGAACAATTCGGTTAATTCTCCAATCGGCGCTGAATGGCCTCATTCAGCGCCTTGCTTCAATGTCTGCATTACAACGCTTCCGCTACCATTGGCCTTTACTGCTCCTGCTGCTGGTGTATTGCACGCTAGCGGTCTGGTGGAGTACCCGCATTCCCTTGGGCGAAGGCCCAGATGAGCCTGGCCATGCCGAATATGCCTTATTTGTGGCCCGCAACAATCGCCTACCCGACCAGCGTTTAGGCGATGTGCCAGGCGAAGGCCATCAGCCACCACTGGCTTATTGGCTTATGCAACCATTGGCCCGCTCAGTTGCGGTCGAAGATCGGGTGGTGATTCTAGCGAACAATCATCGCTGGATTTGGGCTGGCGGCAAGGAACCAGCCGCCTTTGCTTGGCGCTCAATTGATCGACCACCCTACCAAACTGATGTGCTGGTATGGCATCGTTTGCGTTGGTTTTCAATTGGCTGCGCGGCCCTGACGATTATTGTGGGCTATGCAGTCGGTTTACGTTTGGGCTTGAGCAAAACGTTGGCAAGTTTTGCCGCGAGTTTGTTGGCATTCTGGCCGCAACTGCTGTTTCACTCAGTTCTAGTCTCAAATGATCCATTGTTGTGGTTGTTATGTGCTGGTTTGTTGTGGCTGTTGCTTGAGCCAAATCCTCAGGTTTGGTGGCCATGGGCGGTTGGCGCAACGCTTGGGGCAGCGTTACTGACCAAGCAAAGTGCGGTGCTGCTGATTCCATTGATTGGGCTGCGGCTTTGGCAATTGCGCCGCACAATCAACATTTGGCCTGCGATTGGCGGGATGAGCCTGAGTAGCACTGCGATTGCTGGTTGGTGGTACGTGCGCAATTTGCTGTTGTATGGCGACCCGTTTGGCTTGGGCTTGTACAAAGGCGAATTTAGCAGCCCAACCTTCTCACCATGGAGCTTACACGATTGGGGCGAGGCTATGCATGCCTTGGGCAGTTCGCTGATTGCCCGCTTTGGCTGGATGAGCGTCGCCGCACCGCAATGGCTGTATTGGTTGCTAGCGATTTGGATTGGCCTGGCAATTTTAGGTATTCGCCGTTTACGCATCAATCAATGCTGGCAAATCGCTTGGGCCTTGGTTGGTTTGGCCTTCGCTTGGACATTTGCTTTTGCAGTGTTAAGCGGCCAAGTTGGCTGGCAGGCCCGTTTCTTGTTTCCGGCGGCTCCGGTGGCGGCGTGTGCCTTAGCAATTGGGCTTGAACGCAGCGTCAAAACAGCGGCTTGGCTTCTACCAGCGTTATTGGTAACTATGGCAGTCGGCTTGCCAAATACCGTGATTAGCGCTGCCTACCCCTATCTGGTGGTTGAGCCACAGCCAGAGCGGCCAGTTTTGGCCTTGTGGCGGCCTGATACTGCCAACCCGATTGAACTACGCGGCATTTTGCTGCCACCCACCGCCAAAGCAGGCCAACCATGGCTGGTTAATACATTGTGGCGAGCGGTCGGCAAACAAGATCGCAAATGGTCGTTGTTTGTGCATTTGGCCCAAGTTGGCAGCAAAGATGAAAGCTTTGCCTTCGATGTGCAGCCGCAAGATGGGGTTTGGCATTCGTTGCGCTGGACACCCGACGATTGGTGGGAAGATCTGCTAACGATCAACATTCCCGCCGATTTGGCCGCTGGCGAGTACGAAGTGCGGATCGGCTGGTTTGATGAATTTGGCGATTGGAGCCGCGCCGGCGTTTGGAGCCAAGACGGCATCCTGCTTGGCGATTATGCAGTCGTTGGCAAGGTTATAGTTGAACAGTAGATTTGAATTGAGACCTCACTCGGATCATATGCACAGTCACTGATTAAGCTAAATCCATTGATTATGCACTCAAGTGCACATAATCTGGCACTTAGGTGCTAGCGCAGGCATCTACAATCCAAGCACCGAGGATAGCTTGATTGCGAGGAAATTGTATGACCCGCCAACAACGGCTTACGCTGTATCTTTTGCCAGTGGCGTTTGGGCTGGCGCTGATTGCCGATTTACTAGGTTTGTTCCATCAAACTTGGGGTATTAATTTTGTGCTCTGGACGCTGCTCTCAAGCGGGGCAATCGTTGGCTTGGCATTTAAGCAAGCCCAACCATTAACCAAAGAAACGTGGCTTTGGTTAGCTGTCGCCAATATAGCTAGTTTGGGCTTTGTGCTACGCGATAATAGCGCGATCTTGTTTTGGCTGGGCTTCTGCTGGATCTTGGCCTGGATGCTCATTTTCAGCCAACCCTACCGCACTCATTGGCAATTGGCCTCGATTCGTGGCTGGATTGTCTCGGGTGTGGTGGCAGGATTTGGCGCGGCGTTCGGTAGCTTTGCAGCATCGATCCATTTACCACTGCGGGTTGGGAATTTCACCAGCGCCAAATTACGGCCAATTTTGATTGGGCTAGGCTTAGCCTTACCATTATTGTGTGTGTTTGGTGGCTTGTTTGCCTCAGCCGATGCAGTGTTTGAAAATATCTTCGCAGATTTGTTTAACTGGAATTTGGATTGGCTGTTTGAGCATGTATTTGTGGTGCTGTTTGGCACATGGGCAATTTTAGGTTGTGGCTGGATTTTATTTGCCGCGCCAAAACCTGAGATTTCGTTTGCTGAACGCCCAAGTTTTTTGAACATTGGCAAGATCGAAGTTGGCATCATTTTGGGCTTGCTGAATACGCTTTTTGGCTTGTTTGTGTTGATTCAAATTCGCTATTTATTTGGTGGTGAGCAGCAAATTGCCGAAGGTATTACCTATGCCGATTATGCTCGCCGTGGCTTTTTCGAGCTAGTAACCGTAGCATTGTTGGTCTTGCCAACGCTGTTAGTTGGCAGTTGGCTGAGCGAACAACGGACTGAAGCCCAACCCTTGTTTCGGGTTTTGGCCTTGGTGTTGTTGGTCCAAGTTGGGGTGGTGTTAGCTTCGGCAGTGTCGCGGATGTTGTTGTACATCGATGCCTATGGTTTGACTGAATCACGCATCCAAGCGACGGCTTTGATGATTTGGATTGTGCTGGTGGCCTTGTGGTTTGTGGCAACCGTGCTGCGCCAACGTGGCCAATATTTTGCCAATGGTGCTTTGATTGCGGCCATGCTGGTACTAATTGGCTTGGTTTTGTTGAATCCCAGCAATTTGATTGTGCGCTACAACGCCAGCCATCGCGGCGTAGCTAGCTTCGATGGCTATTACATTGGTAGTTTGGCCGATGATGCTGATGCTGTGCCAGCGATTATCGAGGTGCTCCCTAGCCTGCCTTCGGAGCAAAATTGCCAAATTGCCACGCTCTTATTAGATTATTGGCAAGAAAATGCTGCTGATTGGCGCAGCACCAATCTCAGTCGCAGCAAGGCCCGTGATGCTGTGCTGCAAAATAAACAGCTGTTGACCACCATGAGTTGTCCAATTGATCGCTCAATGTGATCTTGATTGCTGGTGGTAAGTGGTACAATTGACCTTCGCTACCGCCCAAGCGCGGAGCACCAATCAGCTTAATCTGGCAATTGTTGCCAGCAGCACCAAATGGAGAACTAATTCGTATGCGAATGTCGAAACTTGCAACGAGTACCACCAAAGAAGCACCAAATGATGCCGAATTAATTAGTCACTCGCTGTTGGTGCGGGCTGGCTATGTCAAGCAACAATCAGCTGGAATCTACTCGTTGCTGCCGTTATGTGTCCGTTCGACCCAGAAAATCTCGCAAATTATTCGCGAAGAGATGGATGCGATTGACGGCCAAGAGTTGTTGATGCCAGTAGTGACCAGCGCTGATCTCTGGCGCGAAACTGGTCGCTACGAAGGCGTAACCGAAGAATTGCTGCGCTTCAAAGATCGCAACAACAAAGATATGGTGTTGAATATGACCCATGAAGAAGTGGTCACCGACATCATGCGCCGCTATATCAAATCGTATCGCCAAATGCCAGTGATGGTCTACCAAATTCAGACCAAATATCGTGACGAAGCGCGACCACGTGGCGGAATTATTCGCTTGCGTGAGTTTACGATGAAGGATGCCTATTCCTTCCACGCCACGATAGAAGATCTCGACCACTATTATGAGCAAGTGCTCAACGCCTACAAGCGAATTTACCAACGCTGTGGCTTGCCAGTCGAAGTTGTGCAATCTGACCCGGGCATGATGGGTGGCAAGATTGCTCACGAATTTATGGCGGTCACACCAGCTGGCGAAGATACCCTGATCTTATGTCCAAGCTGTGGCTATTCGGCCAATCGCGAAGTTGCCGTTGGGGCCAACCCTACCTCAACTGCCGCGCTCGAAGCCCTAAGCCAAGGCGAAGCCAACACCAAAGATTTGGCTGGGCACTTCGGGGTTGCACCAACTCGCGTCATTCAAATTAAGCTGTATAAAACCGCCGAAGGTGTGTTGGTGGTGACTTATGCCCCAGCAGGCCGCGAAATCAACCACATTAAATTGCAAAATGCCGTTGGCGCTGAATTGCAAAACGTCAGCGAAGCCGACTTAGCCAATTATGGCTTGAGCGGTTTTGCGAGTGTTGCGCCACGCAGCCTCAAGGCTAGCCAAAACGTGCGAATTTTGGTCGATAGCGCTTTGACCACCGAACGCAATTTGGTTGGCGCGGCTGGCAAAGCTGGCCACTACGATCTCAATTTAAATTGGGAGCGGGATTTCACGGGCGAAGTTGTTGATTTGACCGATGTGCTCGAAGGCCAACCCTGTAGCCGCTGTGGTGAACCATTGACGATTGCCCGCGCGATCGAAGTTGGCAATATCTTCAAGCTTGGTACCAAATATTCAGCCGCCATGAAATGTGTGTTCGCCAACGAAAAGGGCGAAATGCAACCAGCGATCATGGGCTGCTATGGCATTGGGGTGCAACGGATTTTGGCTTCATTGATTGAAAAATTCAACGATGCCCGTGGTATGATGCTGCCAATTACGGTTGCGCCATATCAAGTGCATGTGGTTGGTACCGATTATCAAAGCAATGTCGAAACCAAAAGCGTCGCTGATCAACTCTACAGCGATTTGCAAGCCCAAGGCGTGACGGTGTTGTTGGATGATCGCGATGTTAACGCTGGCAATAAATTTGGCGATGCCGATTTGATTGGCAATCCAATCCAGGTAATTATCGGCTCGCGTGGCCTGAAAAATGGTCAAGCCGAGGTCAAAATTCGCAGCACTGGCGAAACCACCATGGTTGCATTAGCCGATCTGCTGAGCCATGTTTTGGGCGTGCGCCAAGCGATGTTTGCTAGCCTAAGCTAATTTTTGAGGGGTCAGGGGTCAGTTTTAGACTGGCCCCTGACCCCTAGCCCCTGATCCCCGATCCCTACGTTCTCAGGAAACCACTGAACAACTCAATCAACTGCTGAGCCAGCTCAGTTTTGGCTTGGCGGCCAAAATCCCAGCGCTGGCCGTGGCGGCTAAACACGGTTACGGCGTTATCACTTGCCCCGAGTGCAGTTCGCGCATCGTTGGCGACAATCGCATCAAGCCCTTTGCGCGTGAGTTTAGCTTGGGCATACTGCTCAAGGTCGTGGGTTTCGGCAGCAAAGCCAATCTTGATCAAGCCTGTATGGTCTTTGAGGCTGGCTAGAATATCGGTGGTTTGGGTCAGTTGCAAGCTCAATGCGTGATCGGCTTGCTCAGTTTTTTTAATTTTATTATCGGCGACGCTCACAGGCCGATAATCGGCGACCGCAGCAGCCATAATCAACATATCGCAGCCTTGGTTAATTTCATGATGTAAAGCATCGTGCATGGCGGCGGCGCTTTCGGCATAGATATGCTGCGTGCCAAGCGGCGGAGTGGCGCTGGCTGCGCCGATAATCAAGCGCACATCTGCGCCAGCATCACGGGCGGCGGCGGCCAGGGCAAAACCCATCGCGCCCGATGAGCGATTGCCAATAAAGCGTACTGGATCGATCGCCTCGTGAGTTCCGCCAGCAGTGATAATCAAACGCTTGCCAGCTAATGTCCCAAACCGCCGCCCCAAGGCCAAACGAATCTCAGCCTCGATCTGATCGATCTCCGCCAACCGACCAATCCCGACCATTGGCTCGGCCATACGCCCAGCAGTTGGGGCAATAATCTGCACGCCACGACTTTGCAAGGTTGCAACATTGGCTTGAGTAGCAGGATTAGCCCACATATTCACATTCATCGCCGGAGCTAGCAAAATTGGCGCACGTGAAGCGAGCACGGTTGTGGTCAGCATATCATCGCTCATGCCCATGGCCAGCCGGGCAATTGTGTTGGCAGTGGCAGGCGCGATGATGATCAAATCAGCCCGATCGCCAATTGTGACATGGCCAATATCGGTTTGCTCGGAGAGTTGCCACATATCGGTATAAACAGGGCGATGGGTTAATGCCCCAAAGGTCAAGGGCGTGACGAATTTGGTGGCCTCTTCAGTCATTACTACATCGACCAACGCCCCAGCCAAGCTCAGATTTCGTGCTAGCTGCACAACCTTGTAGGCGGCAATTCCACCCGTCACGCCTAGCACAATCCGCCGATCTACCAATGTCATGGCAATTTCCTCAATTAACCAAAAGTAGGCCATTACACTACGTTGAATGTAGTTGCAATGGCCCGTGGCTTTTATTTAAACAATGGCGTACCGAGCCATGCAGCGGCCTGTTGGCGTTGGCTAGCACTTGGTTGGCTAACCAACGTTAGGCTCAAGAAATCAGGGTTAGGTTGGCTGAACGTAACGGGCAAGTGCAATAATTCATCACGCCGGAAGAAACTTAATTGCACCGTTGCGCCGATTGGATAATCGGCTAGTCGTTTGTTCAAGCCATCTTCATCGATGCGCCAACCATCGAGGGCAATTAATTCATCGCCAGCGGCTAGGCCAGCGCGATCAGCATCGCCGCCATCGAGCACATGGGTAATTTGTACCCGACCTTCGACGGCTTTGGTGCGAGCGCCAAGTTGAGGCCGTGGATTGCCTTGCGAATCACGATCTTTATAGGTCCATTGCAATTGCAAGCCAACAGTGGCAAAGGCTTCGGCATAGGGCAATTCGCTTAATCCATCGATATAATTGGCGAAATACTCGCTCCAATCGCTGCCTGTGAGTGTTTGCAGCGCTTGCTGCATCCCATCGGCTTCGGGAATCCCCGGGCCAGTAATTGGATACGTCCGATAGAGATAGCGAATCAAATCATCAAGCGATTGCTGACCATTGCTCCGTTCGCGCAATTGCATATCGAGCACCAATGCTGCCAGCCCACCCTTGAGATAATACGAAACGGTGGTGTTTGGGGTTGATTCATCAGGCCGATAGAACTTGATCCATGCATCGAATGAGGAACTGCTCAGGCTATGTACCAAGCGACCAGGCGTATTTTGCAGGGTTGTAATATCATCGGCCAAGCGCTCAAGGTAGCGCTGAGGAGTCATCAAGCCTGCTCGGACCAACATCAAATCGGTGTAGTATTCGGTGAAACCTTCCATCACCCACAACAAACGCGTGTAATTTTCGCGGGTGTAATCGAAAGGGCCGAGCGGTGCAGCCCGTAACCGTTTGACATTCCAGGTATGGAAAAATTCGTGGGCAATCAGGCCTTGAGCGCGTTCATAGGTTTTGCTGGGCTTGAATACATGGCGTGGTAGCAAGAGCGAGGTTGAATTGCGATGCTCTAAACCGCCGTAGGTATTAGCTCCGGCCAGCAGCACAATAAACAAATAATAATCATACGGCAAATCACCCCAGAAGGCATGCTCAGTTTCAACAATTTGCTTGGTGTCGGCCAGCACTTGCTCGATATCTTCGTTGCCATGGCCCCAAACTACCACCTCATGAGCTTTTTCGACGACTTCAAAGCGATAGCGGCGCAATTCGCCGACCTCAAATGGGCAATCCATCAATTCATCTAAATCGCTGGTTCCATAACGACCATCGGCCAATTGCGGCAAGCCTGTGGCAATTTCCCAACTATTTGGCAGTTCAAGCCGCAGATTGTATGTGCAATCGTGATATTCGGGCAAATAAAGTAACGTTGCAGCCGGCACGATATGCGCATGGGTTGCATCAATGTGATTGGTGCGCACGGTCAATTCATAGCCATAGACTTGATAGGTTACGGTTATTGTGCTAGCACCATTAGTTTGCACCTGCCATGTCAGGCGATCAGTTTTATGGATGACCAGTGCTTGACCATTGGCACGAGCCTCGACAAAACGCAAATGGCGGGCGTATTCACGGAGCAGATACGAGCCTGGTGTCCATGCTGGCAATTGCAACGACGTTTCAGAACCCGTTAAACCCTCAATCCGCAGTGTGACGTTGATGATATGGCGTTGAGGTTGAGGAATCGCGAGGGTGTAATCAAGGACAACAGACACAGGCATACTCCTTTAATCGTTATCGGCAGCAACCGCATAGCCAATTGTGCTACCGGCAATCAAGAGACCAGCAGTGGTAAGTAACGGATCGTGTTTGGTGATAATTGCAATCACCAAGCCTAAAACCCCCGCAAACCACGTGATCCGTGCAAGTAATAAAGCCTCACGGCGCATGAGCAGAACTCCTATAAAAGTGAGTTGCTATCAGTGTAGCTTAAAATAACCCATCCAACAAAGGGGAGCAGGGGTTAGGTTTCAGGGACTAGGGTTCAGATTTTTAACCACGAAGGGCACGAAATAAGGCTCTAGGCTGAAGGCTATCGGAACAATTGTTGACATTTGCAATCAATCACCGATAGCCAAAAGCCCATAGCCCACACCATTCGTGCCCTTCGTGGATCAATCGCCATATGAATAACTGCCCCTTGACACCTAGCAACTGACAGCTATTTGCATATTTTGAGCATCTGGTCTACGCTTGCAGCCTTGAAATGCATTTTAGTTATCAACGATCAGTGATGATCTTGTAAAGATGATGAAACGATACACACTGCATACCTGCATCATTTTGGCGGTTGCGTTGGGCCTGCGCCTTGCTACGTGGTGGCTCTTGCCCTATAACGATTGGATTAGCGACGAAGGCGAATATTGGGGCGCGGCAATTTGGCTAGCGCAAGGCCGTGAATTTCAGTTTTTCGATGGCTGGATCTGGACGCGTCCGCCACTATATATTAGTTTTTTGGCGGCGCATATCAAGCTGTTTGGTAATAGCGCGTTGTGGGCTCCCCGCCTCAGCCAAGCCTTGATTAGCGTTTTAAGCGTTTGGCTAACCATGCGGATCGCTAAGCGGCTTGCTCCAACTGAATACCAAGCACGGGTTAGCTTAATCGCTGGTTGGTTGATGGCGCTGGGCTATTCATTTGCCGCATTTAGCTATTTTATGCTTTCAGAAACTGTGTTTTTGAGCATCTTCTTGGCGGCGAATTTGTTGTTGTTGCGTTGGGCTAGTACCCGTCATTGGCACGATTTGCTCTTGGCGGGGGTGGGCTTTGGCCTGGCTGCCTTGACGCGGGCAATCATTTTAACTTGGCTGCCCTTGCCCGCCTTGTGGATTGCTTGGCAAATTTGGCATACTCAGCGCCCACGCTGGCAAGCTATGATTAAACCAGTGCTTGGCTTTACGCTCAGCGTGTGTGTGATTGTCTTGCCATGGACGGCCTTTGCAACCAATCGTTGGAGCAACGGCGATGGCTTGATTTTGGTCGATACGACTGGTGGTTATAATTTTGCCCTCGGTGCACAAATTGCCACACCCGATGGCCGTAATGGCACCCGCCTAGCCGAAATTTTGTGTGGTGGCAATGGCTTGGTCTGTCAAGGCTCGCAGGCAGCGCGTCAAAATCAAGCGTATGCCCAAGGGTTTACTTGGCTAGGCGAAAATCCACAGCGCTTTATTAGCAAAACGGCACTCGAATTGTTGGATATTTTACAAGTGCGGTTTGATAGTGCTGAACATTTGACCGATGGCTATGTTGATGGCCGCGTGCCAGTGCCGCATCTTTTGGGCCTGCTGCTCGACGACACGTTGTATGTGGTAATTGTCGGCTTGGCGGTGCTTGGGTTTTGGCGCAAGCAAGCAGTTGCTGGCAAAGGCTTGGTGCTTGGTTGGTTGGGCTATAACATCATTGTCGGCTCATTGATTTTTGCAATTGCCCGCTTTCGCCAACCGTTGATTCCATTTGTGATCATCTATGCTGCTTTGGCAATCGTGCAGTGGTCGCAAGCTTGGGCTAGTAGCCGTCAACAGCGTTATGCTTGGGCTAGTGCTGGCTTATTGTGGCTGATCGTATTGCCATCGTATGTCTATTTACCAGAATCAGTCGGGGTGCGTAGCGTTTGGCAAGATGTACGCTTGGGCTTTGCTGGGGTGCAACAAGCCAACCAATGTCAGACAATTCGTGAGCTATTGCAAGCTGGTGATTTAGCCGAAGCTCGCCAATTGCACGACCAAATTGATGCTGAGGGTCGCAGCGAAAATACCAGCGTTAGTGGCTATACTGGGCGGCGCTGTTTAGCCTTGATCAACGGCCAACTACTGGAAGCTGAAGGTAAATCAGAACAAGCCTTGGCCTTCTACCAACAGGCTAATCCCAAAAATAACCCAGTGCAATCGGCACGCATTTTGATGCTTGAGGGTAATTTGATGCAACGCCAAGGCCAACTTACAGCGGCAGTCGCCCGTTTAAACTTCCGCGATGTCGAAATTATTAATGATCTGGCTTGGGCCTGGAACTATTTGACCGTCGTGCCAACCACCACCATCGATCTTGGCTCAGGTTTAGATTATGGCTATGTGCGCGGATTTTATCAGAGCGAGCATAATCAACCAGATTTTCGTTGGAGCAGCCAAGCCTCGGCCTTGCGTTTACCCCAAGCAGCAACTGGCCAAGCCCAAACTCTGCGCTTACATCTGAATGGCTTCACCAACGATTGGCAACCAACCCGCATCAGCGTTAGCCTTAATGGCCAATTAATCGATAGTTATCAACTCAAACCCGATTGGTATTGGCTTGAAATTGCCTTGCCCGCCCAACCGCAAGGCAACGATTTGCTGATTGAATTTGCTAGTAGCACCTTCGTCAGCGGCCCCGAAGATTTGGCAACACGGGTCAGTTCACGCGCCGCCGATCCATTGCGTTTATTGGGCTTTCAGCTTGATCGGGTTGAATTAAAATAAAAAAAAACCTTGGGATGTACAAACATCCCAAGGCGCATCAACGAGCTAGATTACTCGGTAATCCATTGATCGACTGAGCGTTCTGAGCGGATCAATTCTTCGCTGCTGAAGAACAGTGCCACTTCATGTTCGCCATTTTCAGGTGAGTCTGAGGCGTGGATCAAGTTGCGCCCGATATTCACACCAAAATCGCCACGGATCGTGCCAGGGGCAGCCTTGACGGGATTGGTTGCGCCAACAGTTGAGCGCACAATTTCGATCACATCTTTGCCTTCAACCGCAACGACCAGCACTGGGCCTGAGGTAATGTACGAAACCAAACCAGCGAAAAATGGCTTGCCTTCGTGAACGCCGTAGTGCTTGTGAGCCAACTCGCTGCTGACTTGTGACAATTTGATGCCAATAAATTTCAAGCCGCGAGCTTCCAAGCGGGTCAAAATTGGCCCAATTAAGCCACGTTGAACTGCATCAGGCTTTAAGATGATCAATGACTTTTCCACAGGGAAATGCCTCCATTATGCTTGGTTAATCAAAGAAAGTATCGTTTACACGACCGTGGGCATTGTAGCATATTTAGCCAATCAGCCATAAAAAAAGCGAGCCACCAATCAAGGTGACTCGCTCATCAAACCGCCAACATGCCTAAATCGGTACTGCCTTGCTAATATTTTTGGCAGCGCGGCGCATTTCAATCTTGACCAAACCAAGATTAACCATTCGTTGCGTTACCACCGTCAGAATTACGTCACGAGCTTCGAGCAATAAAATCGAACCATCTTTGGCATCAATAATTGCATCAACCAGTGTGCCAATACCAATCCGTTTGGTCGCTTTATCAATTTCACCAAATACTGCTGCCGACATCGCGCCCAATACTTCAGCATCTTCATCTTCGATTAAAGTGCTGGCGATAACCAAACCATCGCGGCCTACTAAGAGGCTGCCGATAACCCCTTCAACCCGAATTAAGTCCTCAACGATATGACGCATAGGGTCTAGCCTTTCTTCAGTTGCTTGGTGCGTTAACGACGTGGTTTATTTAGCACCCAGCCATACTCATCCATCGCTTCACGCCAGCGTCCTTGCTTAGAATAGGCATCACCTAAAGCACGGTGCAGCCGTTGGAGCAAGCCTGGGTCATCGTGCGACTCAATCAGATCTTGCAGATCATCAACTACTTGATCCATCAGTTGATTTTGTTTAATCAGCCGTTTGTATTCATTTAAGGCTTGATCAACCGAGGCAGTTTGACTAATCATCCGAGCCAAGGCCATTCGCAAGCCATGGTTGTTTGGGTCGGCCTCAAGTTGTTGGTAGTATTCGCTAAAGTCTGGGCCATCGCCACTGGCCCCACCACTGCTTGGCGTAACCGTTGGGCTAGCCACAGGTGCTGATGCTGCTGGTGTTGGTGTCTGAGCCAACACGGGCGAGGTTTCAACCACCGGCGTTTCAGCCGCTGGTTTTGGTTCACGACGTGGCGAAACGTTGTATAACGGTGCGCGTGGGCGTTGCTCTTCTTCACGTGGCCGTGAGGAAACTGGATACAACGGAGTACGTTTGTTATCAGCCTCTGGCTCAACTTTGGGCGTAGGTGTTGCGCTAATTACAGATGGTGTTTCAACAATTGCAGGCGGCGTTGGCACGACCACAACCGGTGCAGCCTCGACCACTGGCTCAACTGGCGAATCGATTATGGCAATTTCATCGTCGCTTAAGCCCAAATCTTCCCACGAGAACGGGGTCATTTCTGGTTCGGCTGGTGCTGCTTCGACGACTGGTTCTGGTTCTGGCTCAGCGCTTGGCAAAACAAAATCGATGCCCATCAATTCTTCTTCGCTCAGCTTCAAGCTCCGATCATCGTCGCCTTGTTGCAACGAGGCAATTTCTTCTTCGCTCAAGCCCAAATCGGCTAGCGAAAATGGCGTGAGATCAGGTTCTAGCTCACTGGCAGGTTCAGCTGCTGGCGCTTCAGTGCCTTCCAATGCAGCAAGTTCTTCAGCGCTCAAGCCTAGTTGATCAAAGGTGAAGGGCGACATATCAGGCTCTTCGGCTTCGATCTCAGGTTCAGGTTCGCTTGTGCCTTCCAAAACAGCAATTTCTTCGGCGCTCAAGCCCAAATCCGTCAGCGAAAACGGAGTCATTTCTGGCTCAGCGTTCGCACTTGGCTGCTCAAACTCAAAATCATCGAACCCGAATCGAGCTGGTTCTGCTGCCGCCGTTTCACTGGTTTCCCCATTCAGCATCGCGATTTCTTCGGCGCTCAAGCCCAAATCGGTCAGTGAGAACGGGGTCA
>NZ_BAABRU010000026.1 GCF_039545135.1 Herpetosiphon gulosus
GGGTTGGTCGGCGGTCGTTGGTGCGGGTTTGTGTTTTGCTCGTGGCATGGTATCCCCTTACAAGCCTATTCTGGAAATGCTCGTCTTTGGGTTGGGAACCAAATACACACGCTATTGTACAGTCTCTGCCCAAGGCCAATTTCAACACCACATAACTGATAAATCCCGCACCAATCCCATTGGTAATGCTATAGCTGAATGGCATAATCGTCATGGTCAGCAAGGCAGGAAAGCCCTCTTCAAGCTCACCAAAATCAATTTCGCGAATGCCGCCGCACATCAAAAAGCCCACGATAATCAAGGCTGGGGCGGTCGCTTCGCTCGGCACAACCCCAGCAAATGGCGCGATCAAAATGCTCAGCAGGAACAAAATCCCAGTAACCACGGCGGTTAGGCCAGTGCGCCCGCCTTCGCCAACGCCCGCCGCGCTTTCGATGTAGGTTGTGACCGATGAAGTGCCGAAAACGCCGCCAGCAATCGCCGCAACTGAATCGACCATCAACACTCGGTTGGAGTTGGGCAAATCGCCATCGGCTTTGACAAAGCCTGCTTGTTCTCCCACACCGATAATCGTGCCCATTGTGTCGAAGAAATCTGAGAGCATCAGCGAGAAAATCACCAAAACCGCCGAAAGTACCCCAGCTAATTTAAACACATCGAAATTAAGACCTTGGCCAATGGTTTCAAAGCTTGGGCTGGCTAGTTCGGTTGGGAATGCACCTTGCACGCCTGCCTGCGCACTGGTATCTGCGCCAAAGGCATAATGGCTCACCACCCCAATTACGGTCGTGGCCAGAATGCCAATTAACAAAGCTGCCTTGACTTTACCCGCCATCAAAATCAAAGTCAAAAATAAACCAACCACAGTCAGCAAGATTGAGAAGGTGGTGAAATTGCCCAAAGCCATGGGCGTTCCCGCGCCGCGTTGTACAATCCCAGCATTATTTAACCCAATGAACAGAATGAACAAGCCAATCCCGACACTGATCGCCCGTTTTTGCGAAAGCGGAATCGCATGCATCACCGCTTGGCGAAATCCGGTTAGCACCAATAGCGTGATCAAAACGCCTTCGAGTACGATCACGCCCATGGCTGTTTGCCATGGTAGGCCCATGGTCAGAATTAATTGAAAGGCCACGACCGCGTTTAAGCCTAAGCCTGGAGCCAAGGCAAAAGGATAATTGGTAAATAAGCCCATCGCGATACACATCAAGGCCGAAACCAAACATGTGGCGGTGAGGGTTGCGTTGAATGGCGGCCCAGCTTCTGCCAATGGGCCGCTCGATAAAATCGAGGGATTCACAAAAATGATGTAGGCCATCACGAAAAAGGTGGTTACACCCGCCAGAATTTCAGTCCGAAGGTTGGTTCCACGTTCGGCAAAGCGAAAATAGCCTGCCAAACCAGCGTCAAGCCGCGAATTGCTGCGTGCCACAGGTCAACTCCTTTGAATCAAGCCAACAATGCACGCCCGGCAAATGCTGGCCATGCCCAAGAAAGCTCCATCCAGCAGGCTGCCGTAGGCTTCAAGATGGGGAAATATTGTTAAATTAGGCGTGGCGCTATTATACGATATGGAGTGGGGATCGGGGATCGGTTGTCGGGGGTCGGTAATAAAATCAGAAGTCAAAAGGCAAAAATCAAAATGGGGATTAGAACAAAGAAAATTAGGATGTGATGGCTATTGGCTTATAGAGTTTAACGCAGAGGCGCAGAGAACCAAAGGATGAAGGATGAATTATGAGGGATTAAATTCCAACAGGATGAGCATGTGAAGTGTGTGGCATAGAGCAATAATCAAACAAATCTGTGGAATCTGTGGCTAAAAACTTTAACCTTTGTGGATCAAAACCCGATCCCTGACAACTGATCCCTGAACCCTCGTTCCTTCGTGTCCTTCGTGGATCAACAACCGATCCCCACAATAAAGAAAGATGGTATCATGGGGCGTAACAAACGAGGAACCCATGAATATTTACGATCTTGATTTGAAGGGCTTGACCGCGCAATTGACCGAATTAGGCCAGCCAGCCTTTCGGGCGCGGCAAATTTATGCCCATTTATATAAAAAATTAGCCAACGATTTTGCCGCCATGACCGATTTGCCCGCCGCGTTGCGGGAGCAATTGGCAGCAAATTTACAACTTGGTAGCCTTGAGTTGGTGCGCGAACAAACTACTGACGATGGCTTAACCCGCAAGGTGCTTTGGCGCTGCCCAGGCAATGCAGTGATTGAAACCGTGCTGATGATCTACCCGCCGGATCGGGCGACGATTTGTGTTTCGACCCAAGCTGGTTGTGCCATGGGCTGCGTCTTTTGTGCAACTGGCAAATTAGGCTTGTTGCGCAATATCTCCAGTGGCGAGATTATGGAGCAGGTGCTCTATTTCGAGCGCTATCTGCGCAATGAAGGCTCTGCGATTGCCAAACGCCATGGCGGACCAGTGCCCGACCATATCACTAACTTGGTGTTTATGGGCATGGGCGAACCATTTGCCAATTACGAGCGTTGGTGGGCGGCGGTTGAACGGCTCAACGATAAGCAGGGCTTTAATCTTGGCGCTCGCAACATGACCGTTTCGACGGTGGGCTTGGTCAAAGGCATTCGCCAATTGGCCGATGAAGCCTTGCAGGTCAATTTGGCGGTTTCGTTGCACGCCCCCAACGATCAATTGCGTAGCGAACTTATGCCGGTCAATGATCGCTTTGATATTAGCGATTTGATGGAGGCAGTGCGTTATTACACCGATAAAACCCATCGGCGAGTTTCATTTGAATATGTGCTGCTTGATGATAAAAATGATACACCTGAACTAGCGGCCCAACTTGCCAGTTTGGTTAATGGCATGCTCTGCCATGTCAATTTGATCCCGTGGAATCCTGTGCCTGGAACGCCTTTGACGCGTTCGCATCGTGAGCGGGTCACGGCTTTTCAACGAGTTGTGCAAGCAGCAGGCATTTCGTGCACCGTGCGAGTGGAGCGCGGGGTTGAAATCGCTGCCGCCTGTGGCCAACTTGCCGCGATTCCATCGCCAACCAGCCCGATAAACCTGTATTAAAATCAGAATTCAGAAGGCAAAAATCAAAATAGTTAATCGATAAGCCGCTGTATTTCTGTATTTCAGAACAATTGGAATTAACTGTATCAAGGTATGTAGGTGAACTGGAACGGGCTGGATCAAGGAACTTTTGCCCTTTGCCTTTTGCCTTTTGCCTTTCTAGGGGACTTTTTTGTGCTTGAGACTTACCGTGTTTTGATTAGTGCTGCGCCCGAAATGCTTGAGGCAGCGATAGATGAAATTCGTTTTGGCGAGTATGGGGTGGCTGCGCAGCGGCTTTCGCCAGAAGTAGCCATGGTTGAGCTTGAACAGCCATTGGCTGAATGGCAAGCAGCCCTGAACAAACGCCCAGCGATCTTTGTGCGCCATATCGCGCCAGTTCACCGCGAATTGATGCTCGATGGTACACCGGATGATCTTGAACGCCTCACCCAAGTGGCCTTGAATCTTGCGCCACATTTGCCCGCCCGTAAACCGTTTGCGGTGCAAACTCGCTTGCTCGATGAACATGTCAAATTGACGCGCTTTGAAATTAACCAAGCTTTGGCCGAAGCAGTGTCGCAAGTCAGCGGGCTACCGTTGGATGTGCGCAATCCGCAGGGCGTGCTCTCGGTGGCCTTAAGTATGGATCGGGCTTATTTGGGCGTTTCGACGGTAGAATTTAATCGCTCGGCCTGGGCGGGGGGAGCACATCGCTTTGCCCGCGAACAAGGCCAATTAAGCCGCGCTGAATTTAAATTGCTCGAAGCCCAAGCGTTGTTCAATATCGAGTGGCCCGACCATGGCCAAGCCTTGGATTTAGGGGCAGCGCCTGGTGGTTGGACGCGTATTTTGCGGCGAGCAGGCTTACCAGTAGTTGCGATCGACCCAGCCGACTTACACCCCAGCTTGCGCTACGATCAAGGCGTGCGCCACTTACAAATCTTGGCTCAGCGCTTTTTGCCTACCCAAGAGCGTTTTACTGTGATTGTTAATGATATGCGGATCGATGCCCGTGATTCGGCATGGCTGATGGTTGATTCAGCCAATGCCTTGACCAATGATGGTTTAGCAGTGGTGACGCTCAAATTGCCGCATGAACATAGTGCCCAAATTGCCTATCACTCGCTGAGTATTTTGCGCACGGCCTATTGGGTGATTGGCGCACGTCAACTGTTTCACAATCGCTCCGAGGTTACCGCTGTGCTGCGCAAAAAGCACGAAAAACGCCCCAAACCTGAGCAATTACCAAGAGATTAATTACGATCCACGAAGGGCGAGGGGTCAGGATTCAGGGGCTAGGGGGCAGAGTTGAATTACCTAGCCCCTGAATCCTGACCCCTCACATCCCTCTGCGCCTCTGCGTTAAGATACTGAGCCACGAATTGCACGAATTCCACGAATGCTTGTTTTATTAGGACAATAGGGTGCATAGTTCACCATAATAATCCACCAAACAATTATTAGGGGTGTAGGGGATGAAAACCCCTGCGGTCTCCCGCCTTGAGGCGGGACGGAAGGGTGGAGAAAAGCATCTTGATTTAAGCCCATAAACGCCGAGAAGAGGTTTACGAATGCCTGATAATTCTCTTTATGATGCTAGCATGATTCAAATACCATCGAATCTTAACTCAATTCAGTTTCGCCGCGAACATGTGGGAATGTATTATGGTGGCAATGATGGCAAGGCAATTCAGCGCTTATTGGTTGAATATATCGATTTTCTCTTAAACCATCAGCATGCCCAACACATTCAATTAACTATTTTGCCAGAAGCTGGCTTTATTGTGCAAGATTTTGAGGCGACAATTGAATCCAGCGATTGTTGTGGTTTAACTGAAGATCAGGTATTCCACCTGTTTGGCGCTGCCCAACATTGCACGATCGATTTGTACAGGGCTGGTCAGCATTACCAGCTATCGTATAACGCTGAACTCGTAGTGCCACCAGTTCAGCAACTTGGTTCGAGTCAAACCAACTACCGAAGCATCTCTTTTGTTCCCCACCGCGCTATGTTCATAAATCGGACTAGCTCAATCCATCAACTACTAGGTTCGTTGCGCGGCTTGGCAACGCTGTTTCGAGGTTGTCGTATCGACGTTGTTGACACTATACAATCGACAACTAATCAGCTTTTTTACCCCAATGGCTTACGTGATTATCTCGATGAGTTAATTTATCAGGATCTGAGCCCACAGCCATATTTAGAGTTTGAAGGCGCTAATGAGCATGTTCAAATCAAGCTTGGTCTACGATTTAGCTATTTCAGTCGGATCGAGCAATGTTTGCTTCGCTACAGGCATGTGCCGTTTGAGCCGAGCTATCGACGTGGGGTGATCAAGGGTTTGGCCGCAGGATTAACAACCTATGCCCAAGCCCGTGGCCAAATTACTGCCAGCCAAATAATCGATCCACAGCACATTCGCGATTTTGGTTGCTTACTCGTTTTGGATCGGCTGCCAAAAACGCTTCAAGATGCAGGCGGCAGGCCCAGTGATCATTCATCAATTGAAACAACGATTCAACATACTATTCAACAACAACTGCCTGAAAAACTTGCAACATTATCCGATGCTGAAATTCATGCATTGGTTATGTGGTTGGCCTAATGCTGAGTCACGAAGATTTTTAGCCACGAATTGCACGAATTCCACGAATGCTTGTTTTATTAGGACAATAGGGTGCATAGTTCACCCTAATAATCCACCAAACAATTATTAGGGGTGCAGGGGATGAAAACCCCTGCGTCTCCCGCCTTGAGGCGGGACGGAAGGGTGGTGAATCAATGCTTGAAACACTTAAAATCTTCTAATGGTTACCTAAACCACATAAAAACCATCTGAATCTATGCACCCTAGTAGCCATCCTCGGAATCAACTGTTCCATCTCAGGATAAAATACCCAAGTTTGAAACAAATAATCGATTACTGGAGAAATTCAATGCACGACCCTTGGGGTGATACATTTACCGCTGAAGAACAGGCGATTCTTGCGCCGTTTGTCACCAACCTCGATCAGCCCATTTTTGGCTTGCGCAACTTACCTGAGGTGGTCAAAGGTGCGCTGTTTTCACGTTATAGCCGCAGCGACAAAAGCTTGCGCCGCATGTTGCTCGATGAATTTATTCAAGCGCCAGAGGCTGGTTTTCAGGCGATTGTTGGTCATGCCGCTGCTAACGGCAACGAGCAACTGGTAGCAACCAAACAGGCCGAGGCTTTTTACGAACGGGTATTGTTGGGTTATGGCGATGACTCGGTGGCCGAGTTGGGTGGGGCTCACGTTGCCTGCGAAGGCGTGAGCAACATCGTCGCCAAAGCGATTGAAGATAGCCGCTTGGGCCTCGATCCACTCGAAAAATCGACCCGCTATGTGCCATTCGATCGCCAAGTGGCGGGCAAATATCGCTATCATCGGGTGGCCGAAATTATGCAATCGCCCCATGCAGCCCATTATGAACAAACACTTGATCAGTTGTTCGATACCTATCGAAATTTGATCGAGCCTGTACAACGTTGGGTGCAAAGCGCCACACCGCGCGATGCCAAAACCAGCGAACGTGCCTATGCCAGTGCCACTCGTGCTAAAGCCCTTGATTTGCTGCGTGGTTTGCTGCCAATGGCAACCTTGACCAATGTTGGTTTATTTGGCAATGGTCGCGCTTTTGAATATTTGCTAACTAAATTAGCCAGTTCCGAGCATAGTGAAGTACGCAACGTTGGCGTTAATTTGCAACATGAGCTTGATCAGCTGATTCCTTCGTTTGTGAAACGGGCTAAAACCGAACGCGGCGCAGCCTATAGCCAGTATCTCGCGACAATGCGCCAAGCAGGAGCTGCCTTCCAGCCCGAAATTGCTGCTAGCAACGATCTACAAGCGGTAACCTTGGTTGAATATGATCCTGATGCTGAGGCCAAAGTGGTGGCGGCGATTCTTTATCCGCACAGCGACCAACCGTTGGAAACTCTGCAAGGCTGGGCACGAAATTTGCCAACTGAGCAGCGCAGCGCAATTATTCGGGCCTATGTGGGCGAACGTGGCTCGCGTTTCCATCGTCCAGGTCGCGCCTTCGAGGAAACCTACTATACCTTTGATTTCTTGGCCGATATCGGCGCTTATCGTGATTTGCAACGCCATCGGATTTTGACCCAAGAACGCCAGCGTTATAGCGTGGTGCATGGTTACACGCTTGCGCCTGAACTTGAGGCCGCCGGAGTTGCCGCTGCTTATTGCGCGGCCCTTGATCAAGCGGCAGCAGCAGTTCAAACGATCGAAGCTGATTTTCCGGCAGCCGCTCAATATTTGGTGCCGTTTGCCTACCGCATTCGTTGGCGCTTTCGCTTGAATTTGCGCGAAGCCTACCATTTGATCGAGCTACGCGCTGCGCCACAGGGCCATCCGAGTTATCGGGCAATCGCTCAACAAATGTATTTGGCCTTGCGAAAAATCCATCCAAGTTTGATTGAAGGCATGCAATTTGTCGATTTGGGTGAGCATGCCTTAGAACGTTTGGCTGCTGAACAACGCTTTGACCAAAAATTGGCCGAGCGTCAACAATAGGAACGAACTATGTGGCGGCGTGAATTTGATGATTTGCTTAATGGAATAGCTGGTGCGTTTTTGTTTGGCATTCCGTTGCTCTACACCATGGAAGTGTGGGATATTGGCAGCGATCTCACGCCGCTGCATATGCTGTTGTACCTTGGCTTAACCTATATTGCCTTGGTGGCGCTGAATCGCGCTACCGGTTTTCGGCGCAATTCCGACGAAACGTGGAGTCGTTCGTTGGCAGATAGCATCGAAGCCTTAGCACTGGGTGCGGTGGTCGCTTGCTTCAGTTTAATCATTTTGCGGCGGGTTACCTTTGATTTGGCCTATGATGTGATTCTGGGCAAAATTGTTTTGGAAACTATGCCCTGTGCGATTGGCGTTGGGATGGCCAATGGTTTGTTGCGCCGTGAGGATAACGATGAGCAGGAATCTGAGCAGCGTAGCTTTTGGCATGCGACCTTGGTTGATGCAGGTGGTACGATGCTTGGGGCAACCGTGGTTGGGCTTTCGATTGCTCCAACCGATGAGGTTGGCGTGATTGCCGCATCGTTGCCGCCATGGTGGTTATGGCTGATTATCGCAGCCTCATTGCTGATCTCGTATGTGATTGTGTTTCAGGCCGAGTTTGGTGATCATCAGCAGCGCAGGCGTGAACGCGGCTTATTTCAATCGCCGCTCAGTGAAACGATTGCCTCATACATTATCTCGCTGTTGTTTGCCTTAGTGACGCTGCGGGTTTTTAATCAGCTTGGGGCTGGTACATCGCTGCATCAAGTTATCGATTACACAATTGTTTTAGGCTTACCTGCTACGGTTGGCGGGGCAGCAGGGAGATTAGCCATATGAGTCGTGCAACCCACAGCACTGCCGAATGGATTTCGCTGGTTATCTCGATTGGGCTATTAAGTTGTTTGGTTGGCTTGATTGGCTGGCTTTGGGCGACCGAAGGTGATCAGCCTGCTCAATTTAGGCTTGAAATGGGCGAAGTGCGCCAAATCGAGCAACAATTTTATCTCGATGTAACCGTGCACAACGATGGTGATCGGGCGGCGGCGGCGGTCGAAATAATTGGCGCAGTCGATGAGCAAACAAGCAATGTCACGCTGGATTTGCTACCAGGCCATGCTGAGCAAACCGTTACCTTGATTTTCAACCGTGATCCCCAGCTAGCAAAAATTGCCGTTGTGGGCTATAGCGAGCCGTAATTATTTACATCCCTTAATGATAGAATCTGGCCTTAATTCGCGACAATAATACATTTCGCCTACCTCAAACCCTGCCCATGGAACTAAAAATTGGCTAGAATTGTCAATCTGTAAATTCGGGTCGGTTAATGCAATATCAAAACCTTGAGCACTTGGGGCAAATATTTCAAGGTAGTTAATGGCTAATGCAGGTGACATTTGCGGAAGTTGTGGGCGTTGCTGATTTGATGGTACAAAACTGACAGCAAATCCTTGTTCTAAATAGACGATATACCATGGATAATAGCTCAATTTTGTAGTTTCATCGTAAGCATGATTGAGCAGGATATGACTAGGTTGTCCATAGCGTGCTATAATTTTCTCCAAAGCTATTTCTTTTTCAAAATTAATAATAATCCGATTAATAAGATTGACTTTAATATCAATAAATTTTTGCGGTTTGGTATAATAGACTCCTGCATTAACTATTTCAGGCCAATCCTTCCAATTCCAAGATAATGCTCCTAAGCCTTGTTCATTGGTTGCTTGGACAATCTTCTGTGCAAATGACCAATCTTTGGTAATTATTTCCAATTCATTTGCATTGGTTCTGCCTGGCGTAATACCCTGCCAACAAGGCAATTCACAAGTGTTCTGACCCAAAATTGAATTTGTTGGAGTCCATTGCTCAGGCAATATTATTGGGTTTGAGGTTTCATTACTGCTACAAGCAGCTAATAAAATTATCAACAACCAGACTATTGCTAAGTTTCGATACCTCATAGCTTCTCCTCATAAGTAGTAGTATTCATAATAGCAAATTTAGTACATAGTGGGTATTGAACTTCTGCGGTTGTTTCAGCTTTTTATCAGCAGCAAAGCGAGGCAACCATGGTACACTACGCAACGTTGAGATGAACAATGGATTGTACAAGGGATAAACTGCAATGCACAAACGCTTGCTCCCTCTGGTGCTGGCGCTGGTGCTCGTCGTCACACCGTTTTTGCTAGCCAACCCCGCTACTCCCGCCGCTGCTGCCGAGATTCCATGGGGTGATAAAACAACGCCATTTGGCATGGTCGTGTCGCTGGGCAATCGCGTGCGCTCCGATGAAATGCCGACGATGATTCGCTTGATGCGTGAAGCTGGTGTTCAGTGGAACCGCGAAGAAATCTGGTGGGATCAGGTTCAGTTTGAGCCTAATGGTCCCTTTCGTTGGGATGGCGATAGTTCGCGTTTCTATAATTATGATCGGGCAATTCAGTTGCAAGCTGAGGCTGGCATCAACATTTTAGGCTTGCTCGATTATAATCCTGCTTGGTTCAAAGGCCGTAACCCGCACCCCGAAGAATGGCTCAGCGATTGGGGCGATTATGTGTATGCCACCGTTGCTCGCTATGGCCGCGATCGTGGGCAGATCAAATATTGGGAAGTTTGGAACGAGCCAAATTTAGTGCCATCGGGCTATGAGAGCGGCCTCTACAACGTTGACGATTTTGTGCGGGTACTGCAAACTGCTAGTGCCGCAATTCGGGCGGCTGATCCTGAGGCCAAAATTGTGCTAGGTGGTGTGGCCGATATTTGGAGCGAAATTCCCGAATTTGCCTATGATACTCCCGATTATCTCCAGCGTTTGTATGCACTCGATGCTTGGCCGATGTTTGATATTTTGGGCTTGCACCCTTATCGTCCTGATGCGCCCGAAGTGCCTGTGCTGCGCCGTGATCGCAGCCAAACCTACCGCGAACAGGCTGCCGAAATCGATGCGCTGCTCGCCCAATTTGGCAACAAGCCGATTTGGTATACCGAAGTTGGTTGGTCTACCGAAAGCGATGGGATTGTGAGCGAAGACGAGCAGGCGGCTTGGCTCCAACGCTTCTATCTGCTGGCCATGACCCATCCTGGGGTTGAAAAAATCTTCTGGTATGATTTTCGCAACGATACTGGCGACAACAGTAACTACACGCGTCCAATCAACGATCCATCTGAAAATCAATTTCATTTTGGCTTGTTGCGGCGTACCTATCCGTTAAATTTTGATGATCAGCGGATTCGTAAGCCGAGTTATAGTGCCTACTACCACCTGACCCACAATTTGGGTGGGCTGAGTTGGCAAGCTAATTATGCTTTGCCTTATGATGGTGGGCTTGGCTGGCAACATTGGACCAACGGCGATCGCTCGGTGGATATTTTGTGGTGGATACACGAAGCTCAATCGCCGCCCTACCTTGAAATTCACTGCGATTGTAGCCATGTGCAAGTTCGGGCTTACGATGGAAGCTTGTTGCGCGTGATCAACACCGAAACTGGCAATGTCAAAATCCAGCCTGATCAGCGGGGTATGCCAATTTGGGTTGAGTATGGTGGTTATAGCCGCACTGGCCGCACCTTTGATGAAACTCCACACTCGATTATTGGCGGTTTTCGTACTTACTGGGAGCAAAATGGCGGCTTGGCTCGCTTTGGTTTGCCCTTGACCGATGAATTGACCGAACCAGGCGCTGGCCGAATTCCAACGATTGTGCAATATTTTGAGCGCAACCGCTTCGAGTTATTTCCTAATAATCGACCTGAATTTCGGGTCCAACTTAGCCTGCTCGGTGTACGTTCGCTCGAACGCAATGGCGTAGATTGGCGCGGCCTGCCACCAGCCCAAAATCCGCCTGCCGAATGTAGCTATTTCGTCGAAACTGGCCATAGTTTGTGCTATCCCTTCAAGCAATATTGGGAACAAAACGGCGGGATTGCGATCTATGGATTTCCGTTGAGCGAGGCCTTTTGGGAATATGACCCAGTGCAGAACAAAGGCTTTTTGGTGCAATATTTCGAGCGCAATCGCTTCGAGCACCATCCTGAATTAGCTGGAACTGACTACGAAATTCAGCTTGGCCTGCTTGGCCGCCAACTGTACCAAAGTTGGGCGCAGTATCCCTAAGAACATAGAGCATAGAGCATAGAAGCTGAATACGAGGATACCAGAATCACGAAGGATATGAGGCATGTGGCTATGGGCTTTTGATTTCTTTCTCAAGAATTTCCATAGCCTATGGCCTTTGTGCTCGCTCCGTTAAATTCCTAACCCCATCCGTAGACCGATCTCCGAACCTCGATTATGCTCTATGTTCAATGCGCTATATTTTTAGTTGAAGGAATACTATGACAATTCACTACAAGCGCGATTTGGATGGTATTGATTGGGCGCAATTAAAAGCTGAGCTGGCTGGCGATGATTTTGATAATGGCCGCACGCCTGAGCAATATCAACGTTCATTTGCTGCAAGTTATAGTGTTTGCTTTGCACTTGACGGCCAGCGGATTATCGGCAAAGCCCGTGCTTTATCCGATGGCGTGTGCAATGGCTATATTGTCGATGTTTGGACGCATAGCGATTATCGTCGCCAAGGTATTGCTAGCCATTTGGTTAAGCAAATTCTAGCTGATTTGCAAGGCCAACACGTCTGTTTATTTACCGACGATATGCAAACGTTCTATCTGCAACTTGGCTTTGCCGAAGAAACCACAGGTATGTCGCAAGTGATCGGCCAATGGCTTCAGAACGCATAAAGCTGTGGCGCAATCGGAAAGACTGCGCCACGCCTTTGAGTTATGGCCGAATATCCTTGAGTAAACGTAGGCCTTGGGCATCGCTGACCCAAAGCTCCATGCCATGTTGCTGATCAGGCAAGCTAAAAAAGCTGCGTTGAGAATTACTAGCCGTATCTGATGGATAGAAGGTAAAACTAGATTGACTCAAGACCGAGCCTTGATAGTGCATCGCTTGATAATCGCTGGTGCTGCGGTACACCCGCACCCGATTGCTGAGCAATTCCCAGCCAATCAAGCCTTGACCAGTATCGGCAATTATTAGGTCGAGCGGGCTGAATTGGCTCAAGCTGGCATCTGCATTTAGTATCCACCAACCAGCCTGTTCAGTGCCTTGGTAGAGTTGGAGATAGAATGTATTATTGGCGCTTAGCAGGCGATAGGGACTCTTGCCAGCTAAATCAATTGCTTGGGCTTTTTGACCATTGGTGCGCCAGAGACTTGTACCAACACCTTGGCTCATCACCGTATAAAATACCTCGCCATTAACCTGAGTGAGTTGCGAGGCTGGGATTGGATTACGAATGCTGCCAGTAATCCAAGGGTAATTAGCCAGATTTTGTTGCTCGCCAGTGTGAATATTCAATTTCCAGATGCCAAATGTGCCTTCGTTGCTGGCCGCCACGATCAAATGTTGGGCATCTAGCGGCTCTAACTCAAAGACACTATGGATTTCACCAGCAAAATTGCTGATTTGGCGTGTGCCCGCCGCAGTTCCATCAGTCCACCAAACTTGTGCTCCGGCCTGAGCGTTTCTCGCTAAGAAGGCCATTCCACCTGCCATAGGTGTATATTCTGCCCAAAAATAGCTATAGCCAGTTTCAACATTCGAGTGGCCTGCACCTGGATTAATGTCGCGGAGCAAACGAGTCCCAGCTTCGGTGCCATCGCTATACCATGGCTCCATGCCGCTCAGCCCATCGTTGGCGAAAAAGAGCACGCCATCACCTAAAGCAACCAAGTTGGTCATATATGGATTGTAATCAGCTTGAATTGACTTAACGATTCGGGTATTGTTTGCGCTGCCATCGCTAAACCATAATTCATAGGCTGTCGTGTTGAATTGCACGAAAAAAACACCATGCTTTGCTGCTGCTAGTTGATGTGGCCAATTTGATTCAGCGCCAACTTCCAGATCTTTGACTAAGCGCGTGCCAGCCTCGGTGCCGTCGCTTGTCCACAACTCACGACCATGCACGCCATCGTCGGCGGTGAAAAAGAGCTGATCGCCAACCAAGGTTAATTCGAATGGCTCGCCACTTGCGCTATAGGGCAATTGGTGTAATTCTTTGCCGACTAAGCCTAATAACACTTTAAATTGATCGGGCTGGTTGGGATGCCACTCGAAACGGGCACGCTCAAAATGTTGGGTGAGCACGCTATCGCCATTGGCATTGGTTTCCATGGCTGGCTCGGTCAGCGGGTAGCCAAAAAGTTGCAACGAACGGCCAAAGCTATCAAGTTTGGGGTCGTTGAGGCCATGATTTTGCCAATAGCTCATAAAACCAAGGCCATTGGCTTGATTGCAGACGTTGTGCCCAGTCGTTTCGAACCATAAGCAGCCTGATTTTGCGCCTGCCTCACGTGGCAACATTGGACTATCGATATTGCGATAGCGCAATAGATCATCGCCCAACCGTCCTAGCAGCACATCGTAAGGAGCGGCAAACTCTGGGTGCAACTCAAAGCGAGCACGCTCAAATTGCTGGGTTAAAAAGGCTTTTTGGCTATCCTGATTATAGACATCTTGGGCGCTGCTCAGCGGATAGCCAAACACTTGCAAGCCGCCATTTTGCTGCCAATATTCGGCGAAGCGGCCTTCGATACAAAAGCCCGTTTGCTCGAAACATTGTTGTTCAGCGGCACTGCTGGCTTGAGGTAAGCCCAAACTTGCAACCATCAGCACGAATAAAATCCAGCGTTTCATCATTATTCCTCCACATTCTGATAGCTTGAGTATAGTGAGCCAGCTGGCGAATCACGATGAAACCTGGCTGGTAAACGACTTTGAATCTACTTATAAGCTGAACTCAAACTGAAAAGTTGCTGAGTATAAAACAACTCCACCTGTTGGTACAAGTGGAGTGTTGAAGTTTATTGGGCGAAGCATTTATGGGTGAATATCTTTGACCATCCGCAGGGTGCTGCCATCGTTATACCATAGCTCCGTGCCATACTGAAAACTAGGGATGGCGAAAAATCGATCATTGGCCGTATCAGGGAAGGATGTCTGCTTGCCCATCACTGAGCTACGATAGCGTAGTGCTTGATTTGGCCCATTACTGCTATAGAACCGTAATCCTCCAGCGATCGATTCCCAGCCCAGTAAGCCATTGTTCGAGGCCTGAATACGCAGCGGCAATGGCGTTAGTTGAGTCAACCCTTTACTTGAATCGAAATACCACCAGCCAGCCTGAATTCCGTGCGAACTTATCAGCTTCACATACAATTGATCGTTTGCAGCTAAGAGGTTTTCGGCTTTGTAGCCTTGTAAATTGGGTTGAATTGTTTGGCTTGCTTGACCATTCGTTTGCCATAAGGTGATTGTGCCATTTTGGGTTTTGCTAAGGTAATAAACCATGCCACCGGCTTGGGTTAGTTGTACGACTGGCGCTGGGTTGCGGGTTGTGGCAATTATCAGATAGCTGGCTAATAATTGTTGTTCGCCTGTAGCCAGCGTAATATTCCAAACGCCCATCGTTGTATTTTGATAGGATGTAGCAATCAGATGTTGCTCATCTAATGCTTCTAACTCAAGCATGCCCCCCGATTTATCCAAACGACTGACTTGGCGAGTATTGGCAATGCTGCCATCTGTCCACCAGATTTGGTTGCCAATTTGGATGTTTTGGGCAAAAAAGGCCATACCTCCCGCGATGGGGGCATAGTCAACCCAATAAGATCCATAATTGTTGTAAACTGCTGAATCTGCAAGGCCTGGGTTGATGTCACTCAGCAAATATGTACCAGTTTCAGTACCGTTGCTATACCATGGTTCTATGCCATGAACTGCATCATTCACCCAAAAGATACTCCCATTGCCCAATGTTTTGAGATTGTTGATCTTAGCGTTTGGGCCAAAGCTTTTGATTAAGCGCGTACCAGCCTCAGTGCCATCACTGAACCATAATTGATAATCCTTATCTTGCTTGTTGACGGCAAAAATAACGCCCTGATTGACAGCGGCTAATTCATAAATTCCACTCCATTCAGCGCCAACTTTCAGATCTTTGACCAAGCTAGTGCCAGCTTCAGTGCCATCGCTTTTCCATAATTCGCGGCCATGAACGCCATCATCGGCAGTAAAAAAGAGCGTGTTATTGACGAGGGTTAGTTCAGATAGGCTTGAGCTTTCGCCATAGACTAATTGTTGCGATTCTTTGCCGACTAAGCCAAGCAGCACTTTGAACTGATCGGACTGATTAGGATGCCATTCGAAACGAGCACGCTCAAAATGTTGGGTAAGCACGCTATCGCCATTGGCATTGGTTTCTATGGCTGGCTCAGTCAGCGGGTACCCAAATAATTGTAATGAACGGCCAAAAGCATCAAGTTTGGGGTCGTTCAAGCCATGATTTTGCCAATAGCTCATAAAACCAAGGCCATTAGCTTGATTACAGACATTGTGTCCAGTCGTTTCAAACCACAAACAGCCTGCTTTTGCACCTGCCTCACGTGGCAGCATGGCACTATCAATATTACGGTAGCGCAGCAGATCATCACCCAAACGCCCAAGCAACATGTCGTAGGGCGCGGCAAATTCAGGGTGCAACTCAAAGCGAGCACGCTCAAATTGTTGAGTCAGGAAATGCATCTGGCTATCCTGATTGTAGACAATTTCAATTGTGCTCAACGGATAACCGAAGACTTCCAAGCCACCATTTTGCCGCCAATACTCTAAAAAACGCCCGTCAGTACAAAAGCCTGTTTGCTCAAAACACTGTTGTTCGGCAGCGCTGCTTGCCTGAGGGAGCACCAAACTTACAACGATCAGAAATAATAGCATCCAACGTTTCATTGCCAGATCTCCTAGATAGATTCGACTACAGAGGGGAGTATAGCGATCGCTCTGAGGAAGCACGATGAAACGCCACTAGCATAAATCTTGTAATTAGCTTAAAAACTGAAATCAAGCTGAAAATCGGCTGTTAATGCTTAGCAGGTTTGGCTTGACGCGCCTCGGCGAGAGCAATCAGCACTTTTGGCGGTAATATCCAGCTCACTTGACCATGCTCGCCTTGCACTTCAACCCGACAAACTGTGCCTTTTTTGAAAATCAGATTTGTGCCATAGCCTGCCAGATGCGCCACATACTCGCTGAGATTTGGCTGGTGGCCGACGATCATCACCTCCTGCCACTCAGGGTTGAGGCATTCGGTCAGCAAATGGCTGTTGGCTCCGTCAGGTTGTAATTGTTCTTTGAGCACTGGTGGGGCAGCGCCAAGCGTTTCGGCAATAATCAAGGCAGTTTCGGCAGCGCGTGGGTACGGGCTACTCAAAATAATCTCGGGCTTAATTTCCAATAAGCGTAGCGCCTGAGCACATTGGCGAATCCGCTTACGCCCACGCTCAGTCAAGCGCCGATCCTGATCAAGCCCAGTTTCGGCCCAATCTTCGGCGATTCCATGGCGCACAAAATAGAGAATCATGGCACACTCCCGCAAACAACCAATTAAGCATATTGTTATTATGCCCGATTAACGCACAACAGGGATCACACATGCATGTGATCCCTGTTGAAAGAAAAGAGGTTTAGCGTGGCATAATCAAGCCATAATTGCCATCGTTACGGCGATAGACGACTTGAATTTTTTCGGTTTCAGCATCGCGGAACACAAAGAACGAGTGGCCGAGCAACTCCATTTGTTCGATCGCTTCATCGCTAAACATGGGCCGTAGGGTTACTTCCTTGGCGCGAATGATTTGACGTTCTTCGGATTGTTCGGCATCTTCGGGCAAGGCTGGCAGCGGAGCGGCAATAATTTCGCCAGCGGTGCGGCGCAATTTGCCACGGCGATAATGTTTTTCCTTGAAGCGCCGAATTTGGCGTTGCAAATTATCGTGAACTGCTTCGACCGCAGCATACAATTCGCGATCGCGTTCTTCGGCCCGTAGAATGATCCCATGATCGGCCAACAGTGTTGCTTGAACAGTATATGTTTCGCCGCTACCACGGAGCGTTTCAAAACGGCATTCCACTTTCCAATCGTTAATTCCGTCGAGGTAGCGTTCTAATTTGCCTAATTTTTCTTGAATAAATGCTTTTTGCGCATCGTGTAGCTTAATATTACGGCTCTTAATGTTCCATTCCACGGTACGCCTCCTTACAAAAACCTAAAATGCACCAGCTTCCTACCCAAGCAAGGTAAGAAGCTGGCAATGGGCTGCTCCTAGTGGAACGTTATTCAATTGGATGCTGCGATCTTGCATAAATCCTCAACCCGCATCAAAGCCCCATTGCAAACCAAAGGGCGAGGAGATTTTACCGTCAAACGTTCACGATCCAAGTGTTGACAAGTTGAGGTGCTGAAACGCAGTTCCCAATCGGTTCACCAGCTACCAGTTGGATGATCGACCTTTTGGCGATTAATCACTTACCCTTGTAGCTCACTTGGAGCAGTTGCCAGTATTGTACTATGCCCATGAGGCGAACGCAATAGAACCAACATCCGATTGTAATTGTTGGGGATTGGGGATCAGGGGTTAGGGGTCGGGGGTCAGGGATCAGAATTTAACCGAGCAGGCTATTGGCTGAATCGTTGGGTAATGCACAAACAATGAGTTGAGAACTCATTCGTGCTCTTCGTGCTCTTCGTGGATCAAACGTTAACCCAGAGGTACAAATTGCGGCTAAAAAGCTGAGATTCTGATTCCCTGACCTCTAGCCCCTGAATCCTGACCCCTAGCCCCTCATACTCCCTATTGACAACTGCCTAATTCATGTTTATACTTTGTGTCATAATAACACTATTAGGAGCAGCTATGACAGAAACTGCTGAAAATTACGATGCAACAAAATATGAGCGGCCTTCTGTAACGGTCGATGTGGTGATATTTGGCTTGCGCAGTGGCCGGTTGCATGTGCTGATGGTGCAGCGCAAACACTGGCCCTACGCCGAACATTGGGCCATCCCAGGTGGCTTCGTCAATATGGATGAATCGTTGGAAATGGCTGCTCGGCGCGAGTTGGAGGAAGAAACGGGCGTTCACGATGTGTATATGGAACAGCTGTATACCTTCGGCGATCCTGGGCGCGACCCACGAACCCGCGTAATTAGTGTGGCCTATTTTGCCTTAATTCGTACCGAAGAGCAAGCCTTGCAAGTTTCCGACGAATCGAATGATGTTTGTTGGTTTCCGGTCGATGAGCTGCCCAAGGATTTAGCCTTCGATCACGAAAAGATTTTGCGTTTTGCGATTGATCGCTTACGCTCAAAGCTTGAATACACCACTTTGGCCTTTCAATTGCTACCCAAGGAATTTAGTTTGCCCAAACTCAAGCGGATTTACGAAGAGATCTTGGGCGAACAGCTCGATAAAGCTAATTTTTATCGCAAACTGCGCGATTCCGATTTGCTTGAAGATACTGGCAAATTGCTGAATAGTCGAGGCCGACCAGCTCGCCTCTATCGCTTCCGCGATTCACGCATCGAGGGCGATTTTGTGTTTCGCTACCGTGAAGCCAAAAAGAAGGACGAAGGGTAAAGGATGAATTATGAAGGATGAGGGATGAAAAATCTTTCAGGCTTGGAGCTTAAGCCTTAAATCAAGGCTTACCCCAAAATGTTCATCGTTTGATCTTTGTAACAGATAATCCATTACCCGAAGGATGAACGAAAACGGTTATGTTCGATTGATCATTAATCTTCTCGACAGAAGGATGAACGAAAAGCTCTTTTAGAAGCTATTCATCCTTCAACCCTCATCCTTCATCCTTAATACTACGGGGTGTTTATGTACACTTTAGCTTTAGCTCAATTTCGCCCACGCAAAGGGCATTATGCTGTTAATTTGGCGCGGCTTGGCGAAATTTTCGCCCAACTTGGCCCAACTGAACGTCAGCCCGATGTGCTGATGCTGCCTGAAACTGCCTTAACTGGCTATTTCCTTGAGGGCGGCGTGCGTGAGCAGGCTGTCACCGCAGGCCAATTGTTTCACGATTTGCAACAAACCTATGTGGCGGCACGCGGAGCTGATGCGCCAGCCCTCGATATTGTGATTGGCTTTTACGAGCGCTGGCGTGAACGTTTTTACAATAGCGCTTTGTACGCCACGCTTGGCAGCGATCAGAGTTTGGCAGGCATTCGCCATGTGCATCGCAAGATGTTTTTGCCAACCTATGGGGTGTTTGATGAAGCACGATTTGTCGAGGCTGGTCGCCAAATTGCCGCCTTCGATACCCGCTTTGGGCGAGTGGCAATCTTAATTTGCGAGGATGCTTGGCACTCGCTGTGTGGCACGGTCGCAGCACTCGATGGGGCGCAAATGCTCTATGTTGTTAGTGCCTCGCCTGCCCGTGGAGCCAACGAAGATCGCCCAAGCAACCTCGCCCGTTGGGATGACCGGATTCGTGAGATTGCTGGCGAGCATGGCGTGTATTTGGCGGTTTGCCAAATTGTCGGCTTTGAAGGTGGCAAGGGTTTTGCTGGTGGTTCAGTTGTGGTTGGCCCGCGCTCCGATGAACGCGCCCGTGCTCCGTTGTGGTCGGAAGCGGTTATGTTGGTCGATATTGATCTCAGCGATTTGACCTTGGCTCGTGCTGATTTGCCGTTGTTGGCTGATTTGGAAGAACGTTTGCCCTTTATGCTGCGCGATGTGCATGCTGCCAGCGAGGGCCAACATCGCCCAAGCACGTGGGATACAGCGCTTTCCAGTGATTCGCAAGGCTTAAGCGATGCTAGTTCGTATCAACGCACAGTTGATAGCGAAGGTGAAAAACGAGCCAAAGCCACAGTTGGCAAGCAAAGCTTCCCAATTATTGCTGCACCACGCTTTGATCCTGAGAGCGACGAGCCACTGCGGATCAATCCTGAATTGACGATTAATTGGTTGGTTGAATTTCTGCGCGATGAAGTTGGTTTTCGGCGCGGCTTTAAACAAGTTGTGATTGGCCTCTCGGGCGGGGTTGATTCGGCTCTAACCACCTATTTGTGTGCTAAGGCATTTGGCGCTGAAAATGTGCTCGCCGTGCGCATGCCCTATCGCACCTCATCATCGGATAGCCTCGATCACGCTCAGTTGGTGATCGATGATTTAGGCATTCAGCATCGCACAATCGAAATTACCAATGCGGTTGAAGGCTATTTGAGCTTCGAGCCAGATGCTGATGGCCGACGGCGGGGCAATGTGATGGCTCGTACCCGCATGATTGTGCTGTTTGATCAATCGCAAAAGCTCGGTTGTATTCCGATTGGCACTGGCAACAAAACCGAGCGTTTATTTGGTTATTACACGTGGCACGCCGATGATGCTCCGCCAGTCAATCCTTTGGGCGATTTGTTCAAAACCCAAGTTTGGGAATTGGCTTCGGCGATTGGCGTACCTGATGTGATTGTGCATAAGCCAGCTTCGGCTGATTTGGTAGTTGGCCAAACCGATGAGGATGATTTTGGCATCTCGTATCGTAAGGCTGATCGGGTGTTGGCCTACTTGCTGAGCGGTTATCGGCCTGAGCAATTGGTTGCGCGTGGCTTCAACGCCGATGAAGTAGCGATTGTTCAGCGGCGGGTCAATTCGACCCACTGGAAACGCCATTTGCCCAGCACCGCCATGCTCTCAAGCACCGCCATCGGCGAATACTACTTGCGGCCAGTCGATTATTAGAAAGGATGAAGGATGAAGGATGAAGTACCAAATCCCCATTCATAATTCATCCCTCATCCTTTCAAGGAGTTTTTATGCTCGCGAACAATAGCCAAGCATTTTTGGAATATTTGGATGATTGGTATGCTAACTTGCCCGAATTGCCACTTGATGATTTATTGATCGACGGCGCTGATCGGGTGGCAGTGACCTGTGTTGATATTATTGTCGGGTTTTGTACCGATGGTGCTCTAGCTAGCCCACGGGTGCAAAGCATCGTCGCGCCGATTGCCGAATTGTTCAAAACTGCCCATGCTGGTGGTGTGCGCCATTTCATCCTGCCTCAAGATTCACATCCTGTCGATGCTGTCGAGTTTGGCGCATTTCCGGTTCACTGTGTGCGTGGCACGCCCGAAGCTGACACTGCGCCAGAATTACGCGCTTTGCCCTTTGCCGATAGCTTTACAATTTTTGAAAAGAACTCATTGAGCGCTGCTTTGAGCACGGGCTTTCCGGCTTGGGTGGCTGAACATCCCGAAGTTGATACCTACATTATCACTGGCGATTGCTCGGATCTCTGTGTGTATCAATTGGCGATGTTTTTGCGGCTCGATGCCAATGCCCGTAATGTGCAACGCCGCGTCGTGTTGCCCGCGCAATGCGTCGATACTTACGATACGCCGCTGGAAGTAGCCCGCGAACTTGGCTTATATGCCCATCCTGGCGATTTCCATCATGTTTTTTCGTTGCACCATATGTCTGCCAATGGCGTGGAAGTGGTCAAAGCACTGAAATAAGGTTTCCCTCACCCCAACCCCTCTCCCACTGCGGTGGGAGAGGGGCTTTTAGTTTCATGGTTCCCCGCTCCTGCTCGGCGGCTAGGGCATATTAATCGACGGCGAATTATAGTATTTTTTTGTTTATAGATCATATGTTCTATCAATGCTATACTCGTGAGTGATGTGCATGACTAGTCGTGGAGGAATGGATGCAGACATTGCGCTCACAAGATGGCACAACGTTGGCCTATGATGTTTATGGGAGTGGCCCGCCGCTGATCTATATCACAGGTGCAACCTGTTTTCGCAAGTTTTTTCCAATTGTCAAAGATGCCAAAGCTCTAGCCCAAGCGTTTACCGTTTATAGCTACGATCGCCGAGGTCGTGGTGATAGCAGCGATACCCAGCCGTATACGCCGCTCCGCGAACTTGAAGATTTGTTGGCGCTGATCGAGCGGGCAGGCGGAAAAGCCCATATCTATGGTCATTCATCGGGGGCTGTCTTGGCACTTGAAGCGGCATTGCAATTTCCCCAGTTTGTCGATCATGTGGTGCTATATGATCCCCCGTATGTTTATAATTCGACTGAACAAGCTGACTATAGGCTATTACAAAAACAGATTGAATCGTTGCTTGCAAACGGCAAGCATGGCCAAGCCATCAGCACATTTTTAAGTGGCATTGGCGTGCCCAAAATATTCGCATGGCTGATGCGACTCATGCCTGGTTGGAAAACCATGGTTAAACTAGCTCCGACGTTGGCCTATGATCTTGAATTAACTGCCGAGTTGCCACCGATTGAGCGGGCTGCGCAGTGCAGCGTGCCAATCCACGTGCTGGTTGGGGCAAAGAGTCCACTCGGCATTCGCAAAATTGGCCAAGCATTAGCCGAAACAATCCCTAATGCTACCTTTGCGCAATTGGCTGGAAAAGGCCATATGATCGATGGGGCGGATTTATTACCGTTCTTCAAGAATTACTTAAGCAAACTGGAATCAGCCAGTGTTGCTACTACCTAATCCAAAGCATCTCTAATTGATTGTTGTGTACCAGCCATATAGTGCTATTCATTGAGCCAAAAATGGCTGATACTGGGCTAATTCCATGCATTTCCGCATCCCAACCGCCCTAGTAAGTGAGAATCATATAGGTAAAAGTAGCCTTATATAGGTAATAGATTGATGATTTTACCTATATAATTTGCGATTTCATTACCTCTTCTCATTTATTTTAATGATCAAAATGCCGCTTGAGCGTGGGCCAAGTACCCGTTGGCGCAAAATTACTTAGCCTGATTAGCCGCATACCACAAACATTGCGCAGTCAGTGGGCATTGGCTGCAACGGGGCCGCTGGGCTAAGCAGATGCGTTGGCCGTGGCGTAATAGCGCAACATGATAGTTAAACAGCCATTCAGCGTCGTGCGGCAGCAATTGCCAAAGGATTTCGTGGGCTTCGGTCGGTGTTTTAGCCTTGACCAAGCCCAAGCGCTGGCTGACTCGATGCACATGGGTATCGACGGGCAAAATTGGCTTGCTAAAACAAAACAACAACACCAACGAGGCGGTTTTCGGGCCAACCCCGCGCAACCCAGTGAGCCAGGCCATCGCGGCTTCGGTCGATAGTTCAGCTAAAAAATTAATCGAGATTTCGCCGCGCTCGGCCAGAATTTTGGCCAAGGCGGCTTGAATATTTTTGGCTTTGGCCGGGGCATAGTTGGCGGGCTTGATCGCTTCGGCAACGGCTTCGACTGGCGCTGCCAAAACGGCTTCCCAGGTTGGAAAGGTTGAGCGGAGATTTTGATAGCCACGCTCTTCGTTGGCCTCGGTGGTTTGATGCGAAAGCATGGTCGAGATCAATTCGTGCATTGGTTCGCGACGCGGCACAAGTTGGTTAAACCCATGCAACGCGACTAACTCGCGATAAACTAATTCGGCTTTGGCTTGGAGATCTTGCATCTATCTGCTCCAACATGCACAAAGACACGCCGAAGCGTGCCTTTGAATCGACGATTTTGAGGCTTAGTTGTAATGGTTTATGAGATTAACAACGGCCAGCATGTCCTCACCCCCTGACCCCCTCTCCCGCACGCGAAGCGAGGGGGTCAGGGGGTGCTCCCCTCGCCCGCCGCAGTGGGAGAGGGGCTGGGGGTGAGGGCATGGTACTTAATTGTTAACCCAATGAACCATTACGCTTAGTGGCTAGCTTCGGCAACTTGTGCAAATGACTCATTGCTTGTGCTTGGGCTAACAGGCAAGCGATATGCCAGCAATACCAAGGTCATCAAACAGCCAATCAGCAACGAGCCAACGATCAGGTGAATCGCTTGCAATGGTGGTGGTAAGGCTGCATAGGCTAGGCCAATCCCGGCGGCAACTTGAGTTAGCACCAAGCCGCTGGCAATCCAAGCGGTGCGATGAATCCACGGATGTAAACTGCGATTTTGCACAATCGCATAGGTTGCCGCCAAAATCGCGATCGTGAAAATGAGTGCTCCGGTGCGGTGCAATGGGTCGGTAATGCCAACTTGCGATACCCAATCACTGCGTGGAATGTTCATTTTCGAACCAACATCGTCGATGTGGCCGCGAACCAATGCCCCCAAAGTCAATTGAACCAAGCCAAAGCCCACCAACGCTTGACCCCAACGAGCCACCGTGCGCCGTTCGGCTGGAACATTGGCGATTGGTCGGCCATTGGGGAAGAAGGCGCAGACAGTTGCATATAGCAGTAAGCCGACAATCACCAAGGCCAAAATCATGTGTAAGGTCACGATCCAGCCTTCGAGTTCGAGGTGTACAACCTTGCCCCCCAGCCAGCCTTGAAACAAGGTCAAGACCAAGGCGCTGAGCACTGACCAAAACACCCGCTTGGATTTGCGGTAGTGCCGCAACATGAGATAGGTGGTGATCAACAAGAAGAAGCCAATCAACATCCCGATCAAACGGTTGATGTATTCGATCCACATCAAGGTTGGGTTGAATTGACTGGCATCGAAACCATGTTGAGCAATCATGTCGGCGCTGGCAGGTGGAATCCAATAGCCAAAGCATTTGGGCCAGTCGGGGCAGCCCAAACCAGCTCCCGAGGCGCGAACAATTCCGCCCACAAAAATCAAGAAATAAGTAGCAATCGTGGTAATCATCGCCCATTTTTGAAAGCGATCTAAACGCCGCCAAGAAAAACGCACTTGGTCGGTCGGAACACGCATTTGTTCCATTGGTATGGCTCCCACTTGAGAATAAATATCTGGTATTGGGATAGTATCATAGGCCAAGCCTCGCCGGATTGCATCGCATCGCGACCTGATCTTAGCAATTTTTAACGACTTCGCAGCGATTAAACAGCAGTTGATCAGCTTTTTGCCAAATCAATTGGGGCACTTTAAGCTGATCAGCGAGCATGCTGTTCCAGCGCAGGCCTGGCCCACGAATCTCGCGATCAGTCGCTGCTTGGAAGATTAAGCCGCCATTCCAAATAATGAATATGAGTGCTAAGCTGGCAATTGCCGCTTTGGGCCAGCGAATCCGCTCGATCAATAATGCCAAACCGATAATAAAAATCGGTGTACATTCGATTAAGCGTCGAAAGCCAAATGAGCCTTGCAAATGCCAGGTCGAGCCAAACGCCCCATTTAGGTAAATTTGGGCAAATAGGCCTAAACCGAGCAATCCAGCCAGCAGCCGATCCTTGCGCCAGAGCCAAATCAAGCCAGCCAAGCCAATCAGCAACAACGGATGCCACATAAACGCCCCGCGCCGTGGATCAAACAATGTATGGAAAAATTTATAGCTGATGAGATTCAATTTGCCTGAAACCGTGCCCGATGGCTTGGGCTGACCATACAAAATATTGTAGCTGATCAACTGTGGAACAAGGCTCAGGGCGAATATCAACACAAAAAATACATGCTTAGCCAAGAGTTGGCGCACTTGGGGCCATTGGCCTTGGCGAATTAAGCTGGCATACGCGAATAAGCCTTCAACTGCTGGTAACAGCAAAAACAACCCAAGTTGCTCGCGCGTCAGTGTCATCAAGCCGCCGACGATTGCCAAGGCCAGCCAACGCATCCATGAACGCTGCGAATATTGGGTTTGTAAAGGTTGATCGGTAGGGCCAAGCCAGATTGTGATAAACAAGGCCACCATCGCAAAGCCCGCGCCATGCGACCAAGGCACTTGAATATAGGTGTACCAAATTAATGGCGAGGCCAGCCAGATGCTCAAAGTGGCCAAGCTGGCTGGCCACATGCCAACCCAACGCCGTGCTAAACGATAGGAAAGCAGCAAACCAAACAGCGTGTAGCAGGCCGATGCCAAACACACGGCAATGATGTAAGGCTGGCTAAATCCATCGCGCGGCGCATCGCCAAAGATGCCTAGGCCAACTAAACCATCGGCAACCACATACCATGGCGACCACAAGATTGCCGAGCCGACTGGCGCAACATTGCGATATAAGCCCGTGGTTGGGTTGAGCGGCGGATCGCTGGAACGATCTTTGAGCAGCGCGTTATAGACCGCTGGATCGCCTTTTTGCATACCGAGATCAGCAAAATAGCCATATTCGTTGGCAAAATCCAAATCGCCATCGAAATAGACCGAGCGCAAATAGGCAAAATATTGCACTTCGTCGGTGGCATACAGCCGGAATAAGCTAATTGGCAGCAGCGCCAGCCATAGGGCCACAATCACCAATGGCCCGACTTGAGATAAAAGACGCTTCATAGTGGGCCTAGATTCCTCAATGTGTAATGGCCTTTCCCTCACCCCCGACCCCTCTCCCACTGCGGCGGGAGAGGGGAGTAGGCGCAGCGCGGTTCCCCCTCGCTCGCTTGCGGGAGAGGGGGCTAGGGGGTGAGGGAACTTAAGACTTCGTACCAACGATTAACAACATCGAACGCCATTCGGGCCGCAAACTCGTCAGCACCCATAAACCAGCTTTGGTGGCAACCCGCAATGGGTGGCGCAAAATCCGGCCTTTTTCGATGCCGACACGCTCCCAAGCATCGCCAAAAAACTCTTTGGCAACCTTGAATCCAGCTTGTTCAAGCATCCAACGCAATTCGGCCATGGTGTAGAGGCGGCTATGATTGTAGTAGCGCTGCGGCCCATCGAGCTGCATCGAGCGCGTAAATTCCTTGAACGATTCGAAGGGTCGCGCCAGCACCACATCGCCGAGGGTTTTCATGCGGCTTTTGAAATAAAATTGATTCGGCGTGGAGATAATCACGCGGCCACCTGGCTTGAGCACTCGCAGCATTTCGGCCAGTGGCTTGAGCGGCGAGCCAGCTAGGTGCTCGATCACCTCAGAAAACACCACCGCATCGAATTCGCCATCAGCATAAGGAATAGGCTGCTCGTCGAGGTTACAAAACTTGACCTCAACATTCAGTTTTTGCCAAAGTTCGACTCGATCTTGGGGGAAAAGATCGATGCCTGAAACCTGATAGCCTGCTTGGTGCAAAATACCAGTGAAGGTGCCTGGCGTTGTGCCAATTTCGAGGATGCGAGCTGGTGCTGCTGGCAATGCTCGGAGCAAAGCCCGAAAACGGTAACGATGCAGGCGAAAATAGGCTGGTTTGGCCTCATTGGGCATCGTGCGCCCATATTCTTCCACTAGTTGATCTAAGCGATGCATATAATCCTTATCATTCTGAGTAGCAATTTGCTTGTTATTTTTTGGCTAATTTGTAATGGTTCATTGGATGTTCCCTCACCTTCAGTCCTTCGTCCACGAAGTAAACGAGGTGATCTGTTCCCCCTCGCTCGCGTGCGGGAGAGGGGGCTGGGGGGGTGAGGGATGTTCATCATAACTAATCTAATGCACCATTATTGGTTGTTTGGCTAATCTGTTGGCACAAAGCCTTGATCCGGCCAGCGCGGGCGCGATAGGTATGATCTTGCACACATTGGCGGCCAGCTTGCTCACGCTCATGTCGCAACGGATCGGTTAAGGCATCAGCAAGGGCTTGCTCTAAGCCTTGGGTACTGCCACGCTCAAAATAATAGCCGATTTGTTCGGGCAAAATTTCGCGCAAGGCTGGAATATTCGGCAAAACCACTGCCCGCTCGACTGCCAAATATTCAAATAATTTAAGTGGCGAGGCTGTTACATCAGTGACCGTATCGGGAATGACCAAGACATCGGCGGCGTGTAAATAGGTTGGCGTGGCGCTTTGCGGTAGCGCTCCGAGAAACCGCACGCTCTCACCAAGCGCCAAATTGTTGGCCTGTTGGCTGAATTGGGCAATTTCGGCTGGCCGCCCGCCGATGAATAGTAATTGCGCATCTGGCATGGTTTGGTGCAAGTTCGCAAAAGCAGCGATCAAGCGATCAAGCCCACGGTAAGAGAAGGTCATGCCAGCATAGACAATTAATGGTGCACTTGGATCAAGCCCAAGCTGCGCTCGCGCTGGTTGGCGATCGTGGGGCTGATATAACGAATCATCAAAAGCATCGGGAATTACCGCCACATCGTTAGGCTTGCGCCAGCCTAAACGGGCCAAGAGTTGGCGAAAATCATCGGTCAATGAAGCTACGGCAGCGCTGCGCCCAAGCGTCAAGCGATCAAGCAAATTGAGCACGGGTTGCACCCACGTTTCCTTGGCGCGTGACGGATTCCAGCTTTCCAGATCATGGGCCTCGTAGATTACCGGAATTTTGAGCAATGGCCCCCAGAGTGTCGCCCACCAGCCAGCGGCAATCACTTCGCGCACATAGACCACATCGACGGCTTCGCCGCGCCAACGTTGGCTGACCACGACAGCAGCACTCATGGCGGCAAAAACGCTGCGCTCAGCGTAATACCACAAGGTCGATTTTTTAAAGCGCGAGAGCTTGCCAATCGCTGGGCGTTGCAAGTGGGTTGCGCCGACCTCTTTAAATCGGCTTGGTTCACCTAACCAGCGCGGAATAATAATCAAGGTATTAGGCGCTTGTTGGCGCAATTCGCGTAAGGTTGTCCAGGTTTGAATCGCGTTGGCCGAAGCCAGCATCAAACTGGTTGGATAAGCAATATAAGCAATTCGCATAAGTTAATTTAAAAGCCATGATTAAATTGAGTTCAGCAAAGCCATAGTGGCAGAGATGTAGTAACTCCAATGAGCACAAAATCATGCCAATAAGCAGGCTTATAGTACCACCATTGCCTAAAACTAGTGCATTATTCACGAAACCTAGAAATTTGAAGAAGGTTTGAGGGTTAAATTAACAGGGACAGCCAATGGCTGCCCCTATTGGTTTGAACTTATTGATACTTGTAAATCAGTGGGAGATAGTTGGGCAGACCGCTATAGTTTGGCTGCAAGCTGATTGCTGGCGAAGTCAAACCAGTTTCGGTGTAATTGCCTGCACCATCGAGGAATCGCATATGTACATGGCGCGTGCCTGATTCAGTGCCAGTTAGGGCATTGACCAAACGCACATAATCGACATGGGTTGCACCATCTTCCAAGCCAATTACATCGCCATATTGCAAGAAATCTTGCGGAGTTGGGAAGTTGCTGTTGGTGGTGGCGACAACCCACACGCCCCAATAGCGTTTGTCGGCTGGAGCGGTATTCATAAATCCATCATCAGTCACCACGGCGGTGAAATCCAATGGAATTACTGAGACACTGGTGCTTGCGCCATTGGGCAAGGTAATGCTGCCACCAGCAGTCAAGACTGGTGCATCATCATCGTAGGTGAATTGCTTGCTGACCAAGCTTTGATTGCCCAAGGTATCGGTCAGAATCACGGTTGCATTGACCGTTTGTTCTTCAAAGCCTGTGCCTGAGCTATCATTGCCCGTCACAAAACTATCGAAGGCCGAGAAACCACTATATGGATAGCTTGAGCCGTTGACCACGAATGGCCCAGCTTTATGCCGCGTAACACCTGAACAACCACTGGTTTCTTGAGCGATGGTATAGGCAAAGGTCATGTTGCGAGTATATTTCTCAGAAACTCGATCGGGTGCAAATGGTTGCACTTGCACTTGAGTCAAGCTTGCTGGGCGAGCACTTGGGGCAGTTTCCATGGTGTAAATTTGGGGTGCGCTTTGCAACGAGCTGTCAATCACAGCACTGATCGTTTGCACACTTGAGATGCCACCATTACTGCTATTGCGCAACTGCACATATACAGTTGTAGCACATGAATTTACCCCAGATCCAGTGTTTACGGTTTTGCTGGTATTCAAGCCTTCCCATGCTGGCGATGCCGCTTGGGCAGTGAAGGCACTGGTGCTAACCCGCATTTGGTCGGGGTTGCCAGTTAAGTTCGATAAGGCCAAAGTAACGCTGGGATTGCTGCTTGGGCTGGCACTGCTACGAGCAACCGTAAAGCCAACTGGTGGTAAGGTTGGGGTTGGCGATAAGGTTGGGGTTGATGTGGCTGGGGTTACGCCGCTGGTATTGCCAGTAATTTGACGAATATCATAGCGCCCAATTGCTTTATCCTGCCAAATCACCCCAATTGTTGTGCCTTGAACCGCTGCTCGAGTCCATTTACGCTCGGCTTTTGATGAAGTGGCGGTTTGCAAATTGGCAATCGCTCCACCAACGATAATTTCACGGTTGACGATATACAGATTCTTTTCATCAACCCCGCTCATCCACAAAGCATAAATGCGATCGGCGGTTGGGCTATAGATAATTTCAGGGAATTCATCGAACGATGAGCCGCTGCTAACCAAAACCCGATTCGACCAGCTGGTGCCATAGCCAATGTGATAGTACATTTTGCGGCCACTGCTGTCGATGCTATACAAGGCGGCAACAGTGTTGCCTTTGGAGGTCAAAGAGACCTGCTTGATTTTGCCTGAGGCCAAATCGGAGCCAGCCGTCCAGGTTGTGCCATTAAAGGTCGCATAACGCACCGAGCTATCGCCGCTAAATGCAACGTGAATCACCCCATCGCTGGTTTGGGTTGCCCCGATGTAGCGTTGATTATTGCCATCGTTGCGAATCAGCCGACCGGTGTTGGCTTCCCATGCGCCGCCCGACCAAATGCGGTGGACAACTTGGGGCAAGCTGCTAGCGCGACGGTCGCCCCAGAAGGCATGGACTTTGCCACTACTATCAGTCAAGAGTTCAGGTGTTGAGGCCTTGGTGGTGCTGAGGGTCGTAACACTGCTTTTTGTAATGTCCGAGCCATTGACCGTCAGATAGCGGTGAGCTGCAAAACCTGAGTTGGCAACATACACAAAGTGCACACGGTTGCTTTCCAAGGTCATCGAGTGTAATGGGTCGGTGCCACGGGCAACCGAGCCAGTTACTTCATAGGGGGTAAGCCATGCACCCGAAACGTTGTTGGTATAGAGCAAGCGTGCGCCATCGGCATCAGTTGCCCCATATTCAACCCAAGCAACGTGGCTGCGGCCATTGCCATCATATTTAATATCAGGATAAACATTGGTATTGGCGCTGACGTAGCGAACTTCTACGTTGCCCCAGCCAACCGCTTGAATTGCCGCCTTAACCCCAGTGCCGCCTTGCTTGAACGCTAACGGAATTAGGAGACAAACCAGCAAGAACAGCACAACACTGGCTCGCTTCATCGATGTAGACTCATTCATTGATCGGTTCCTTTTGTATGCGGCAATCGCTTTATTGGATGATTAGATTGTCGAATGCAAGGTTGCCTTCAGCATAGCCATAGACTCCTGCTTGCCCGGCAGCGTAACTCTCATCCTCGGCTCGCAATACTTCGATGCCATCGATGTTGGCAATAATTGTCTTGCCTTCAAAGCGTAATTCCAGCGTTGCCCAGGTCTTGTTAGTCCAGCCTTTATCAGCGCTTGAGGCCAACAACGTGTAACTATCAGTTGCTGCATCATAGCGTTGTAAGCTGACGGTTTTGCCACCTTCAGCACCTTCGGGTCGCACCACAAAGGCATAGAAGCCAGCATCATTCACCCGACCAACAACACCCATAATGCTATTGCCAAACGAATAGGCTTGAGCACGAATGCTATAGTCGGCCCAAGTTTTATCGCCAGTTACCAAGCCGGTTGGGGTGCTTGAACCATAGCCATCGGGGCCAGTAATTTGCTCAACCACCCCTTGCTTAACTTCCCACGTCGAAAGCTCAGTCGAATTGCTCCAAATATCGAAGACGCGCCATTCGCTCAAAGCGCTGTCGAAGCCATTGCTATAGCGAACAGGCGCTTTGTTGGGGTTTTCGACGCTTGGCGCTTCAGGAATCGCCTCGGCCTCAATTGGGGCATAGGTTGGGGCTGGGGGCGCAGTTGGAATGGTAATTTGTTGCTCTTGTTGAGCGCTGGTTACCGCACCACAACCACTGATAACAATGGTTAGGAGCGCTAGCCCACCCAATGAACCCATAATATTTCGTCGCATTGAACTCCTCCTAAGTTCTAGTGAGAGTTTGGAATGAATCCCGCAGCATGTGTGGATTGCAGTTATTGAGCGTAGCACGATGCTGTTGATTCTGTCAACGTAAAATCAACGTCCTTAGTAGGTTAAAAGATGAAGATTAGCTAAAAGTTCCCTGATAGCGGCTGATTGGCTAAAATTGTTGCATAAAGCCGAGCGAGCCGCTGGGCGACTTGAGGTGAATAAAATTGTTGGGCCTCTTGTTGACAGGTTTGGCTGCGAGCCTGGGCTTGTTCCGAGGTTTCAGCTAAAATTGTGGCTAAGCCAGCCCAGAGTTGATCAGGCCGATGTGGCGCGATGCTAATGCCGGCAGCAGCACTAAAAAATTCGGGTGTGCCAGCGCTACGAGTCGCCACGAAGGGCACTCCCAAGCTTGCTGCTTCTAAAACCGTGCGGTTGCCGCCTTCAATAATCGAAGGCACTGCGAGCACGTCGGCTCCAGCAAAATACTGTGGCATTTGCTCACGGGGAATGCCTCCCGTAAAGATTACCCGATCGGCCACGCCATGGCGATGGGCCAATTGGCCTAAATATTCGCCATAATCGCCAAGTTTTTCGTCAACTCGATTTGGCCCGCAAATCAGTGCTACAGCCTGTGGTAAACCAGCCAATGCTTGAATCAAATCATCAAAGCCTTTGACCGGCAATAAACGTCCTGCCGCGACGATGACTTTGCGTCCAGCAATTGCTGGGTATTCTTGCCGCAACCAAGTTCGACTTTCAGCCCGAAATGCTGCTTGATCGCGCTCGAAGTATTCGTCGCGAATATTCCGCCCAATCGTGATGATTTTCTGCGCTGGGCAGCCAAATTGTTCGGCCATCGCGCTGGCACTCGGCGAAACCGAGCGAATTGCCGCCGCTCGCGCAAAGGTCAATTTGAGCAAGGCCCGTACTCGTTTGTAGCGAGCAAAACCATAGCTGATCGAATCATCAGCAATTAAGTCGCCACCACGAATCGTTGGCACAAATGGTCGTCGATCAATCAACGAAGCCACAGCCGCAATCGCCCCCAATGGATAAACCGACTCAACATGGATAATTTCAATTTCAGGATGTTGGCGCAAAAAGCTTAAATAATCGCGCAGCAAACTGAAAAAATAACTATATTCAGTCAAGCGCCGCCCTAAATTGTTCAACAGCCGATCGCTGCGCTGCATGCTTACTGCTGGCCGATAGACCTGAATCGCGCCATCCTCAACCAACCAACGGCTTTGGCGATCGCGGCTGGGGTCGGGCACAAGAATGCTGGTTTCATGGCCTAATGCCTGCCAGCGCAACAAAAATTCTTCATGCACCCGATCAAGCAAGGCAGCATTGTAGGCAGTGGTGAAGTAGAGCATGCGCATTGAATTTAGGCTCCCTGAGTGCGATACCAATCGAGCGTGCGGGCGATGCCAGTTTCAATATCGACACTTGGCTCAAAGCCCAAGATTTGGCGGGCGGCGCTAATATCGGCCAATGAATGCTCAACATCGCCAGTCCGGGCTGGCCCATAAATCACTGGTAGCTCTTTGCCGACTAGTTTATTTAACATCGCGACCACATCGTTAAGGCTAATCCGCAAACCACAAGCAATATTAAATACATGGCCAGCTGCTGCTGGTACGCTTGCCGCCAGCAAATTGGCCTGGACTACATTTGCAATATAAGTGAAATCGCGCGATTGATTGCCCGTGCCATTCATGGTGTAGGGTTCGCCTTGCAAGGCCAAAGTCATAAAACGAGCAATTACCCCTGAATATTGCGAAGTCGGGTCTTGACGCGGCCCAAAGACGTTGAAATAGCGCAAGCCAACTGTTTCTAAACCATACACATGGTGAAAAACCTTCAAATAGCTTTCGGCAGCCATTTTGCTCACCGCATACGGCGATTTGGGACTCATGGCCATGGTTTCGACCTTGGGCAAGATCGGGGTATCGCCATAAACCGATGATGATGCTGCAAAAACTACCCGCCGTGCACCATGCTGACGCGCTGCTTGTAACACATGCAACGAGCCGCCAGTATTGACCGCATCGGTGGTCAGTGGGTCGCTGACTGAGCGCGGCACTGATGGCAAGGCACCTTCGTGAAAAATCACTTCGCAGCCAGCCACCGCTTGGCTCACGGCCTCGGCATCGCGCAAATCGCCACGCACCAACTCAATATCATTAATGCAATGTGCCAGATTATGCTCATAGCCAGTCGAAAAATTATCGAAAACCCGCACAGCATCGCCACGTTGCAAGAGCGCATCGACCAAATGCGAGCCAATAAAGCCTGCGCCACCAGTTACCAAATATCGCGCCATAACTACAAATCCTTTTTAGTTAAGTTCAAAAATCGCAATCGGGTTATTGTTATCGTTTGGCCGTGGGAAGCGCTGAATCACCGTGGTGATGCTGCTAAATGGCTGATTTGGCTCAAAACCATCGCGCCGATCGAGCACTGGTTTATCGGCTAGCCCTAAACTGCTCAGCAACAATTGGCCATAAATTTTAAATTGAGTGAAGGTTGTGGGCACACGATGCTCAGGCCGGTCACCAAACTGATAGCTATAAAACTGAATATGATCAGCCATGGTTGCCTCTTGATCGATCAAATGGGTCACGCCTTTTTCGCGCAAGTAATCGAGCATGCGCCGTTGATCATAGACGGCAAGAATATCGTTGTTCAATTTGCCATCGATATTTAGCACATGATGGCCAGAATAATATTGATAAATCCCTGAATTTTTAGCCCCGATCAAGGCATTACTGGGCAAATTATCGCGCATCCACAATGCCGCTTGATACATCGTTGGTTGTGATTGGCTGGGTGCAGTTTCTTTTTCTTGCCAAAAGCGCGAGCTATCGAGCGTTTGTACAATTAATAAGCCTGCCAGGATGACTGGCACTGCCAAATAGCTGATTGATGGTAGGCGTTGGAGCATTGCCGCCAAAGCCCAAGCCAGCAAAATAATCACTGCCAGCGACCAAGGCACAAAGTGGCGCGGATTATCCTGCTGCATCATATAGCCATAATAGACCAAAGGAATGGGCAGATATAGCAATAGTGGTAAGCCGAGCCAGAGTTGACGACCAACCCAAAAGCCCACAAACGCCGCAAAAATTGCCAAACAAATCGCTGCACCAACCACCGAGCGCCCCAATATTTCCATTGAAATGGCACTATTGACGTACCAACCATCAAGCCCATTTGAGATCGCATAGGAGTTGACGTAGCTGTGTAAGTAGGTCAAGGCTTTGCCGCTGCTAGGCGAAAACGAGCCAAACACCGTTAAATTACGCCAGAAGTAGGGCACTAACAGAGTGAAGGTAACCACGACATAGCTGGTGAGCATGGGTAATTCACGGCGTAAGCGTTTGGCTCGCCAAGCCCAAATCAAACGTGCCGCCGCGATTGCTGCAAACAATAATGCCCCATCCAAACGAGTCAGAATCATGGCAGCGGTCAGCACCGCGAGGCCTAAATTATGGCTCAATTTTTTGGGATCGATTTTAACCGCGACTAGCAAGGTGGTGACCCACATCAACAAGGCCATCGAGGTTTCCATGCCATTGACGGTTAGCCGCACTAAGGTTGGGTTCAAACCATACAAAATCAAACCAAATAAACCAGCCTGCCAGTTCATCCAATGTTTGAGCAAATGCCACAGTGGCCACATCACTGCACTTGCCAACAAGGCACATATCAGCAAATTGGCGGTAAAGCCCAAGGCCAAATTATCGGGCGCAAGCAAATATGGAATCGCCCCCAAGGTCAATGGGTACAACGGATGAAAGCCATTGGTTGGGGTAATGCCGTCGGCGGTGATGCCTTGGCCCATGGCCCAATTCCGCGCAATAGCCGTCACCATCCACGCATCATCTTCGAGCACCAGCAAATGAGTTTGCAACGGCAGCAAAGCGAAGATCAGCCGGATAATAATTCCAGCCCCGACAATTGAGGCGATGATCCAACGGATGGTTTTTGGTGATGTGATCATAACTATAATACGCGCCGAAGCACGCCCTTGAATGGAAGTTTCATGCTCAATAAACGCTCACGCTCAGCTGGATCAAGCCCGCCAAGCAGTTTTAATGTGAGTAAATAGAGGCCAGCGCCAATTGCGGCAAACAGCATCAATGGCAAGAGATTGATCAATTTGGTTTGCCAACCAGCCGCTACCTCAGGCATTGGCCAAAGTTGCATTAATCCAATTAGGGCAACTGCAAAACTGGCGCTGGCAGCACAAACCCGCAACCAAAACCGCCATGGCAATTGCAAGCCCAAATTGCGCCACCCATAATAGAGCGTGATCAAGCGGGTGGCAACTCGCACCGCCCCAACTGCAATCGCCACGCCCAGCATGCCATAGCGTGGCAGTAACACAAAGACCAATGGCACACTAACAAAGGCAAATAAACGTGAAATAATCACCGCCCGATATTGCTCATAGACCATCAGCACATTATGCGGCACGCTCAGCAACGATTCGCCAAAGGTAAAGGCGATGAACACAATAATTAAGCTGCTGGCATCGGTATAGAGTGGATAAAGCACCGCCACCATACGCGGAGTGAGCAGCGCCAAGCCCACGCCTGCTGGCACAATCAACAGCCAAATCATCCGTGCCAAGCCACCATGAGCATCTTGCAACGATTGGGGATCGCGGCGTAATTTGATCCGCGAAAGCAGCGGAGTCATCACGCCGTTGAGCGGCATCCAAATATAGCTAAGGTAATCTTTGGCAAATTTATAGGCAAAGGCCAAAATCGCCACATCGCGGGCATTCAGCTGGGTCACCGTAAACAGCGTCACAAACTGAATATCATAGACCCAGGTGGTGATTTGCATTAAATAGGAGACTGCGGCAAATTTGGCAAAACGCTTGGGTAATTCAGGATCAGTCGCTTCGCCCTCACCAGTGCTGGCTAGTTCGCGGCTGGCGCGTAAGGCTTGCCAGGCTGCCATCAACACGCTAACCAATGGCGTGAGTACCAAGCCAATTAGCACCCCAGTGATGCCCCAACCCAGCAAAATGAAGATCGTTACCAAAATTGGCTGAAGTAAGGTCGTGACTAAGGTAATCAGATTCCAAGCGCGTTGTTTGAAGTAGGCTGTCAAAAACTGCATAAACACATCAAACAGCGCACCCAAAATTAATAAAGCGCTGACCACCAGCATAAACCAGTGGCTTTGGCGCTCAATTTGGTCAATTACTGCGAGCGTGCCAGTGCGTTGATTTTGCAGTTTGCTGAGTTTGCTCGTTTGGTCGGGCGTGGCTGGTTGCTGCTCAAGGTTGCTAATTTGGCTTTCAAGCTCAACAACCTCAGTTCGTTGTTGCTCGATCAGATAATTGCCCATGGGTTGGGCCAGTAGATTTAACCCGAGCACTAGCACGGCCATAATTGCCAGCTTAAGCCCGATCATGCGCCAGAGAAAGCGCAAAACACCTTGGCGACCTTGGCGTTTTTCAACTTCAGGGATGAAGCGCGGCAAACTGCGCTCGATTCCAAGGTCGGCGTAGGTGCCAATTGAAGCGGCCAAACTAGTGAGGAGAAAAATCAAAGCGACCTGCTCAGGTGCAAGCCGCCCGTAATAAATTACACTGGTGATGATGCCAACTAAAAAGCGGGCTGGAAACAGCAGCGTATTCCAAAGCGTTGCGCTCCAAACCTCACTGGTGAGGCTTCGCTGCGGTTTGTTCGATTGCACTTAACGTACTCCAGTGGCTACCATCCCATTTCCGATCAAGGGTGGGTAGGGAATAGCAAGCGGGTTGCGATGTGGTGGCAACCAGCGAATTGGTTTAAAGCCAGTTTTGATCCGTGGTTGTTTAAATCCAGCGGCTTTGAGATCGTTTCGCAAGCGCCAAGGGGTATACAAATTAATATGGGTGGGGTCGGTATCGCCCGACCAAACTTTACCAACCAAGGGAGCCAGCACTCGCCGAATATCCCAAAGATTAGGTGTCGTCAGAAAGACCATGCCGCCAGGTTGCAGCACCCGAGCGCATTCCAGCAGAAATTCTACCCCATCTGGTACATGCTCAATTACCTCGTTGGCGAGCACCATGCCAAAGGTTTGGTCGGCAAACGGAAAACGCGGTGCAGCATCCATCTGCACCAGATCGACGTGAATCAATTTGGCTGCTTCGCGCAAGGCATAAATGCTGGGGTCTACGCCAATTGCGGTTGCGCCACGGCTGCGAATATAGCGCAACCCTGGCCCCGCGCCACAACCCACATCGAGTACTGGCCCTTGGGGTAAGTGCTTGGCTAAGCCACCAAACGCAAACATACGGCGGTATTGCACGGCAATTTTGCGGTCGGATTTGCTGACCTGCGGCGCAAAATAGCTCGTTTCGTCGATCTTAGTGCTCATTGATTACTCGCGTATAGACCTGCTCTAAGGCGGTCGTCCATCGGGCCGGATTATACCATACCTCGCATGTTTGCTGCCCACCGCTGCGCAGTTTGGCGGCTAAACGCGGTTGCCCAAGGATCAAATTGGCAGCTGCTGCCAAGGCTTCGGGATTGTTGTAGGGCGCTAGTAAGCCATTTTCGCCATGGCGCACAATTTCGTTGACCACTGGAATATCGCTGGCAACCAAGGGAGCACCAGCCGCCATGGCTTCGAGCAAGGTTAAACCAAAGCCTTCGTAGCGGGTTGGTGTGAGATAGACATCGCAATGGCGAAAAAGATTGACCAAGGTTGCATCATCGACCCGCCCCAAAAAGTGAATCTGCTGCTGGATATTCAGTTCTTGAGCGATCCGCTCGACTTCAGCCCGTTCAGCGTGGTTAATTCCCGATACCATCAATAAATTGGCGTTGGGATATTGCTGCAAAATTGCTGGCATGGCCCGCAAAGCCAAATCGTAGCCCTTGCGCGGAGTCAATTGGCCGACAAACAAAATCCATGGGCGGCTTATATTCAAATCAGGTAAAACAACTGGGGTTGTCTGAATCGCTGAATCATCAATCCACAAGGGAATCACGCTTGAAGTTTGCTGCAAACCCATGCGTTTAAGTTCATCGGCCTCGAATTGCGAGCAAGGAATCAGCTGATCAGCTTCCCACAACGGTCGGTGTAACCGCCAATTGCGCAGATGGTCGCGCATTGTGCGCCACGAACGGGCTGATTTGATCCGTTGCCAAAATTGCTGTTTGGTCCAAATTGGCCGTTGATAGTGGATGGTCGTTTCAAATGGCCGCTCACGATCATCAACCAAATAGGCATCGTGATACGGCCCTAACCATGTATAAACCGTGGGAATGTTGTGCTGTTTGGCCCAGGCACTGGTTTGGGCGGCCAGCACATTGCGCGGATGCATAAAATGAATCAAATCTGGCTTGGGGCCGTGTTCCAAGGCTTGGTACAACTCGCGATTAGGAGCGTAGCCCGAACGTACGCGCTGCACCGTCACGCCCTCGATGATTTCATTGCGGGCAGCCAAGGCAGGTCGTTTGGGATCATGAGTTCCAATGGCGCGAACGGCATGGCCGCGTTGAGCCAAACCGAGCGCCAAAATTCGCTCAGGCCAGTTGCGGAAAGTTGTGGTTACCCCGCCCAGCCCAACAATCAAAATTTGCATCGATCTATCCTTATTTGTTTTAGGGATCGGGGATCAGGAGCTTTTGATCCACGAAGAACACGAAGCGCACGAAGAATGTTTTAGCCACAGATGAGCACAGATTGATCAGATTATTTCTGTATGTCTTAAGTTCTAATCCTGCCGCATTTTCATCCCTCATTCTTTCGTTCTCTGCGCCTCTGCGTTAAACAAACAGACCTCTAGTTCCTGAATTCTAGCCCCTTTGTGCGCTTCGTGTCCTTCGTGGTTTCGTTACTGCTGCTTCAATAAGGCAAAATCACCAGCCTCGGCCACAATCACCCATGCAGGATCGTTCAAATAGCGCTCGATTGCAGCACGAGTTTCGGCGCTATTGCCTGGTGGCCGCCGATCAAACACCAAATACTCGGCTCGCTCGATATATTCGGCAGGATACGATTTATTGCCTGGGAAGAAATAGATTTCTTGGCGCTGGGCGAGGTGAGGTGCAAGAAAGGTGCTAGCTGCAACCGCAGCATCAGCGGGCACTTGGGCCAAAATTGTCCGGGCATCAGCGACCCGCGTTGGGTTTTCGCGGTTGCTCAAAGCCGTTTTTACCACATTATTCAAGGTCAAATTGCCGATAATGCCAATTAGTAATAAACCTAGCACCGCGCCATGCACCACGCGTTCGCGCCATTGCCGGTTGCGAATTGTCCAGCGGGTGAGATTCAGCAAGCCTTCGACCGAAGCTACGATCAAGAATGGATAAACTAACGAGCCATATTGATAATTCAGACTGAATTGCACCGCGTTGGGCGAGATTAGGTTAAGCGCCAAAACGGGTAAAGCCAACAGCAAAGTTGGGCTGAGCAAGGCCAAAAATCCACCAAGCCCAAACAATTGCCACAAATATTTGAGCTTTGGAGCTTCAGTCATAACGCTCAAAGCAAGGGCTGGGTTAGTCAGCATGGTCGTAATCACATCGCCAACATTTTTTCCAAGCTTGCCATAGCTATAGATATTGGCAATAAAATCGCCTTCACTGAAGGCTGGTACGATTACGCCTAAAGCAACCGCAACCCAAGCTGGCCCTACCGCCAAGGGAAAGACGATGAATTTCCAAGGCTTGCGCTGCCACGCTGCATACAAACCAAAGGCGATTAACGTAAAGCCTGCCTCAGTTTTGGTACACATCATCAGAAACAGAAATAAACAATACAATCCCAAGCGTTCACGCCGCAAATACAATAACGCTGCTAAGGCAAACGGAATCATAAATGAACGTAATTGAAACTCATACATATTGATATGCTGAGTTGTGGGATGCAATAAATAAATTGCAGCAATCACTAACGCATGCCATGGTTTTGGCAAAAGATCGCGCACAATCAAATACAATGGCCAAGCAGCCATGCCCAAAGCAATTGTTTGTAGCACAAGCAACGTATAAGGTGATTGATACAGACCATATAATAATGCTAAGAGCAATTGCAATAACACAGGGCCATCATCAAAATCGTAGCGCATCATGGCAAACACCGAAATTTGGAATGGCCGCCCATGCAAGGTATTCCAAATCGTTTGCTCGTTGCCCGCCATATCGAAGCCTTGGCGAAACCAGGCCAGTTTCAGGCACGATAGTGTGGCGAAAACCCCGATATAACCCACAATCATTGCTGTGAGTAGGGTTTTAGCATATGTATCGATAGTTGCAAAAAATCGTTGCATTGTTGTTCCATTGTGAGGCTATAGGCTGATGGCTATCTGTAATGGTTCATTGGATTAGCAATGATACATATCCCTCACCCCCTGACCCCCTCTCCCGCCCAGCAGGCGAGGGGCAACCATCAGTAGTGCTCCCCTCGCCTGCCGCAGTGGGAGAGGGGTTGGGGGTGAGGGAATCTTAATGCTATAAACCAAATAGCCAATAACCTATAGCCTTAACCCCTCATAAACCACTTCAACTCGCTCGGCGACTGCCGACCACGGAAACAGCTGCTGCACTCGTTGGCGACCAGCACACGCTAGTTGCTCACGATAGGCTGAATCGTGGCAAAGTTGGCTGATAACGCGAGCTAAATCGGCTGGATCTTGGGCGATAAAGCGTTCGCCTGTGCTGCCAGCTTGCACCACATCATCATAACCACGCCACGACGAGGCGATAACGGGGCGACCACAGGCTTGGGCTTCGGCTAAGGCCATACCAAATGTCTCTGATGTATAACTTGTACCAAGTACCAAATCGGCGCAGGCCAGATAGCGCGGCAGTTCACTGTGGGCAATTGTGCCAAGAAAATGCACACGTTCGGCAATCCCTAATTGTTGGGCATAATTAGCCAATGCTTGGTGGGTTTCGCCATCGCCTAAAAAGGCCAAATGATACGTGTGGTCAAGCAAACTCAAGGCTGTGATTGCATCACGCTGTCCCTTCCACGGCATCATGCGCCCAGGATGCATGAGCAAGCATTGGGCATCTCCAGCGATTGCTTGGCGTAATGTCGGTTCAGCCGCCAAAGGTCGAAAATGCTCAAGATCAACGCCGTTATAGACCACGCTGGCCGTGCGCCCATAATGTTGCTGCAAAGTTTGGGCATTGTAGCTAGAACATGAAAGCAGCGCGGCGGCTGACTGTATAAGCTGGTCATCGCCACGAAAAAAATCTTCGCCATGGCCGTGATAGACCGTGGGAATGCCATGACGTTTGAGCAACGGAGCCACCACCAAATCATATGGCTTGTGAATATGCACCAAATCGGCAGTTTTTAAAATTGGCCAGGCTCGTGGCAGCAACGACAAGCGTTCGGCCAATTTGCGCCAAGCATAGGCCCGACGCAACGGCCCCCAAGCCAACCGTGACCGATCAATAAACGGGAATTTTAGCACTCGCAAGCCTTGGTTTGGTCGTTGAATTGGGCCTTGACCACCAACAATCGTCACCCGATGGCCGAGCCGAACTTGCTGCTGAGCCAATTCCCAAACAAAACTCTCAACCCCGCCAACTTTGCTGGTGGTGGTCAGATTGTAGTGAATAATATGCATTACCACAGCACCAATTCGTAGGTTCCCTTGACCCAATCGCGATAAAAATAATAAGCAGGCAGGCCTAAACCAAGCCGATAGGCCAGATCGCGCAATTGGCCTTTGAGTCCTTTGGCGCGGCGTTTGTTGCCATGCTGAATATCCAAGGCTTCCATATCGGCAACCTTAAAGCCATACTGTTGGGCCAAATCGCGGAATTGATTCATCGTGTAATAATGCATGTCGCTCAAACGCTGGCGATCTTGCAAACCCATCGCTTGTTTGGTTTTGAGCCGCGTGGCAACCAAACGATCAGCCATACTGCGCGGCAACCAATTGATTCCACGAATATGGTAGTGTGGGTCGCGCCACGCCCAGCGGTTGATAATCGTGAGTAGCACCCGACCACCAGGCCGAATCACCCGCCGCAACTCGGCTAACATCGCCGCAGGATCTTGCACATGCTCAACAATATCCCAGCAAATTGCCAAATCGAAGCTATTATCGGCAAACGGTATCGCCTCGCCAACCGCGTTCAAAATTGGCACATTGAGATCATAACGGGCTGCGCGATGCTTGCTAATTTGGCAATAATCACGATTAAATTCCGTCGCAACTGGCTGAGCACCAGCTTGGGCCAAGGCCACCAGCGTGCCGCCCATGCCACAGCTAATTTCTAAAATGCGAGTGTTAGCCAGATCGCCGCCAAAACGCTCGATTAATGCTAAACGCTCGGCTTGATAACGCTCTTGCCAAATGCGTTTTTCGCGCCAAGTGCTGTAATCGGGTCGCCAACGCATCGGCTCAACCCAGCGATCGATTTGCTCGATCAATGCTGTTTCATTTGGATCAACTACCATACTTGTGTCACCGTTGCGATCCGCCGTGTCCATAATTCAATTGACATAGCAAATAGCCCAAGGTAGGCCAAGCCAAACAGAATGCTGCTCCAGCGCCAACGTTTGAGCGCCATATCCATCAACATTGCCATCAAAATCGCCCAGACTGGAATCAAGAAAATAATATGTTTATCGACCATCGGCACATTGCGATCAATCACGGTGAATAGTAACGAGACGGTTACCATCGCACACATCCAAATCGAACCCATCCACAAACGAGTTTCAGGTTGGTGCGTGCGCAAACGGGCAATTACCCACAAGGCAAATGGCAACAGCAGGAATGGAATCATTAACCCATGGTTCCATAAACGGGTGCGATACGCCAGAAAATTATCGTAGGCTGTTGGTTGATATTGAATTGCGCCGACGGCTTCTTGGCCTTCAGTAAAAGTTGTGGTGAAGTAGGGAATGGTTTTTTCGATGATGCCTGGAATATACAAGCCATAATAAACAATGGTTGAACCAAGCACCCCTACCAACATTGCCATGATCACTGAACGGGCTTGGCGGCGTTCGCTGCGCTTGGTGATCGCGATATAGCTCATCCAAATACACAGCAACAAGCCCAAGAACACTGCCATCACCGTGTACATCAAAAATGCTACAGTTAACAAGGCGGCGAAGCTCCACCAAACCTTGCGTTGATTAAGCTTGCCCCAAGCGCCGATGATGAAGGCAATGCTCATAAATGTCCACCACATCCCGAAGGTGGTTGGCACATTGCCCCATGAATGCAGCAAATAGGTTAATGGCACAACATTATAGAATGCCGCAGCTAGCAACCCGACCCGCCGCGAGAAATCAAACGAACGGGCAAAGAAGTAAATCAAAAAGATATAGCTCGAATCGATGATTGAGCTAAATACCTTGGCAGTTGTCTCCATTTGGAAGGGCAACAAGGCAAACGACGTTGCAAAAATATGGAAAAACGGCGAATACGGAATAATTGGCCGATCCTTGCCGAATTCCTTTTCAGGCATAACCGACTCATTGAATGCACCTGGCTTGTACATTTCAGCCAAGCGACCATCCAATATCCAGCGTACTCGCTCCATATGCCAATGAATATCGATCGCAATCATATATGGATAGACTTGACCTGCTGCTTTGACCCAAAAGCCAAATAAAAATAAGCCAAGCAAAATCGTCAAGGTTTGTGGCTCTAATTCGATGCCTCCCTTGCGCATCAACCATGGCACAATTTTGCCGAGTGCGGCAACTAAACCAACGCTTAAAACTGCCAGCACCGCCAAATTTGGTAACCAAAAGGTATGTGGCACACGTGCCAACATCACTGGCAGTGCTAAACCAATGCCAATTGCCGCGCTAATCCCAACCGCCCAAGGCCAATTGATCCCAGTTAGCAGAATGCTGACAGCGATGCCAAGCAAAATAATGCTGAACAAAACCACTGCAATCAATGGTGGTAGCCAAGGGCGGCCTGTCGTTGAAGCAATATCCACATTGAATAAAGCTACGCCCAGTGTTCGCGCACTTGCTGTTTGCTCCTGATATAGATTTGAATTCAGCCCAATTGCCAGATTACCATTGCTGGTTGCGGTAGCTGGAATAAAGGCATGAATAATTCGCGTCTCATTGCTATCTGGCAGTGCCACGGCGACATTCGGTGCAAAATTCAGCGTTGCCTCAACCGGGCTAGCATCAGGATGTTGAGTTAACAAATCGATTTTCGTTGTCCAGCTGCCACGTCCAGCTAAAGGCACTGCGACCGTAGCCTCACCGGTTGTCCAGCGAAACGAACGATTATTGCCCTGACTGACCTCGCTAGGCGAGAAATTGCCTTGCAGAAAGGGTGGATCATAATAATCGCCAAGCGTAATCGTGGCTTGAGCTTGCCACTGATAGGTCATTGTTAAGAGCAATACTGCCCAAAGCACCAAGCCACCAACTGCCGCGAGCCAGGTACGCCATGACTCGGCAAAAATCGATGATCGATCTCGAAAAAGCGTTGAACCAACCAATTGCATGCGTTATCACTCAATCACTAAAAGGTGTTTAATCTCATATTTTGCTGAGCAATTATAGGCGATCACCCTACCTTTGCAACCAATTTGACAAGCGAGGCCATCTGCGGTAGACTTCACGGGCTGTCAACGAATGACTCAAATATAGTCACGACGCGATAAACCGAACGAAATCAACCACAAACAAAGGTTTGACAAGAACGATTGAATGTGGTAGACTTCACGGGCTGTCAACGAATGACTCAAATACAGTCACGACGCGATAAACCGAACGAAATCAACCACAAACAAAGGTTTGACAAGAACGATTGAATGTGGTAGACTTCACGGGCTATCGACTGATAGCAACGATGTGAGATAAACATCAAACAACTGGCAACAAACTTCCGTTTGGTTAGTAAAATGAACCTGCGGATTTTTTATCGCCAAAACTGCACCTTTCCAACTGATGGGTGCTGCGTCCGCAGCACATTCCATGCATCATAATAATATTTGTTTTTTGTCACCGTCAATGCAATTGGTTTGTTAATCTACCAAGCAGAGCCACCGTTCTCCGGCTCGTAAAACAAGGAGAACACGCAGTGACCACGGTCACTTGTCGGCGAGTTTGATCCTGGCTCAGGACGAACGCTGGCGGCGTGCCTAATGCATGCAAGTCGAACGCATTCTTCGGAATGAGTGGCGCACGGC